>CAZBEP010000180.1:0-4155 GCA_964490925.1 uncultured Eggerthellaceae bacterium
TCGAGCACGACGACGCAAACCGCGCCCTCATGGGTTCGAACATGCAGCGCCAGGCCGTGCCGCTGCTGCGCCCGTCCGCTCCGCTCGTCGGCACGGGCATCGAGCGCCGCATCGCGGTCGATTCCGGCGAGGTGCTCGTCGCGCAGAACTCCGGCATCGTCGATTACGTGGACGGCCAGACCATCATCATCCTCAACGACGACGGCGAGTACGACGAATACCTCGTGCCGAAGTTCAAGCGCTCGAACCAGTCGTTCTGCGTGAACCACAAGCCGCTCGTCCGCAAGGGCGACGAGGTGCAGGCCGGAGACGTGCTCGCCGACGGCCCGAGCTGCGACCACGCAGAGCTTTCCCTCGGCCAGAACCTCTTGGTCGCCTACATGCCGTGGGAGGGCTACAACTACGAGGACGCCATCATCATCTCCGAGCGCGTCGTTGCGGAGGATCTGCTTACGTCTATCCACATCTTCGAGTACGAGCTCGACGCGCGCGACACGAAGCTCGGCCCGGAGGAGATCACGCGCGAGGTGCCCAACATCTCCGACGACATGATCGCCGACCTTGACGCGGACGGCATTATCCGCGTCGGAGCGGAGGTCGGTCCGGGAGACGTGCTCGTCGGCAAGGTCACGCCGAAGGGAGAGACCGAGCTTACCGCCGAGGAGCGCCTTCTGCGCGCCATCTTCGGCGAGAAGGCCCGCGAGGTCCGCGACACCTCCCTCAAGGTGCCGCACGGCTCCGGCGGCCGCGTCATCGGCGTGAGCCGCTTCTCGCGCGAGTCCGGCGACGACCTCGCGCCGGGGGTCAACGAACTCGTGCGGGTCTACGTCGCGCAGAAGCGCAAGATCCAGCAGGGCGACAAGCTCTCCGGCCGCCACGGCAACAAGGGTGTCATCTCCCGCGTGCTGCCCGTCGAGGACATGCCCTTCCTCGCCGACGGCACGCCGATCGATGTCATCTTGAACCCGCTCGGCGTCCCGTCGCGCATGAACGTCGGGCAGCTTCTCGAGAACCACCTCGGGTGGGCGGCGAAGTGGGGCTGGTCGGACGATCCGAACGCCACCGAACCGGTGGAAGGCCCGCAGTACGTGGCGACGCCGGTGTTCGACGGCGCGACGGAGATCGAGGTGTCCGACGCCATCGAGGCGGCGAACCGCAACCTCGTCAACATCAACCACGCGAAGTACGGCGACAAGGCGCGCGACGAGTTCGTGCCGCAGCTGTCGCGCACGGGCAAGACCTGGCTCTACGACGGCCGCACGGGCGAGAAGTTCCGCGAGCCCATCACGGTCGGCCAAAGCTACGTCCTCAAGCTCGGCCACCTCGTCGACGACAAGATCCACGCGCGCTCGACCGGCCCCTACAGCCTCATCACGCAGCAGCCGCTCGGCGGCAAGGCGCAGTTCGGCGGCCAGCGCTTCGGCGAGATGGAGGTGTGGGCGCTCTACGCCTACGGCGCGAGCAACATCCTCCAGGAGATCCTCACCGTGAAATCCGACGACACTGCCGGCCGCGTCAAGTCCTACGAGGCCATCGTCAAGGGCGAGAACATCCCCGCCGCCGAGGTGCCCGAGAGCTTCAAGGTGCTCATCAAGGAAATGAAGTCGCTGTGCCTCAACGTCGAGCTCGAACGCACGCCGCAGGCCATCGCCGAGGAGCGAGAGCGCCAAAGCCGCGACCTCGACGGGGAGGATCAAGGGCTCTACGACGCGCTCGCCTCCGACGCGCGCAAGACCGAGGAGCAAGACGCCGCGAGCCTGCTCGACAACATCGCGGCCGAACTGGGAGACCTTATGAGGGATACAGAGGACGGCGGGGGAGCCGTCGAGGACCTCATCGGGACGGGAGAGGAGCGATAGATGACGACGGAATTCGACGTGAACAATTTCGACGCCCTGCGCATCTCCCTTGCGAGCGCCGAGGACGTCCGTAGGTGGTCGTGCGGCGAGGTCAAGAAGCCCGAGACGATCAACTACCGCACGCTCAAGCCGGAAAAAGACGGCCTGTTCTGCGAGAAGATCTTCGGCCCGACGAAAGACTGGGAATGCGCGTGCGGCAAGTACAAGCGCGTCCGGTTCAAGGGCATCGTATGCGAGCGCTGCGGCGTCGAAGTGACGCGCGCCCGCGTTCGCCGCGAGCGCATGGGCCACATCGAGCTCGCCGCGCCGGTGAGCCACATCTGGTACTTCAAGGGATCGCCCTCGCGGCTCGGGTATCTGCTCGACATCCCGCCGAAGGAGCTCGAGAAGGTGCTCTACTTCGCGAGCTCGATCATCACCTCCGTCGACAAGGAGGCTCGCGAGGAGGACGTCGAGGAGCTGCGCGACGAGCTTGCCGCCGACCTCGAGGAGCTCGACGCCGAGCGCGACCGGCTCATCGAGGCGACGCGCCGCGCTTCGACCGACTACGTGCCCGAGGAGGACGAGTTCGTCGACGAGTACGACGAGGACGATCTGCTGACGCCCGAGGAGGTCGAAGAGGAGGTCGCCGACCTGTACGAGGAGTTCAGCGAGCGCAAGGCGCTGCGCCAGGAGGCGTTCGACCAGTTCCTCAGGATCGAACCGAAGCAGCTCGTCCCCGACGAAGAGCTCTACCGCGAGATGCGCGCGAACTACCGCGACTACTTCACGGGAGGTATGGGAGCCGAGGCCGTGTGCGATCTGCTCGAGGCCATCGACCTCGAGGCGACCGCCGAGGAGCTGCACGACACGATCCAGAACGGCAAGGGCCAGAAGCGCGCGAAGGCCATCAAGCGCCTCAAGGTGATCGACTCGTTCCTGAAATCCGACAACAAGCCGATGGACATGATCCTCGACGTCATTCCGGTCATCCCGCCCGACCTGCGCCCGATGGTGCAGCTCGACGGCGGCCGGTTCGCGACGAGCGACTTAAACGACCTGTACCGCCGCGTCATCAACCGCAACAACCGCCTCAAGCGCCTCCTCGACCTCGGCGCGCCCGAGATCATCGTGAACAACGAGAAGCGCATGCTCCAGGAGGCCGTCGACAGCCTGTTCGACAACGGCCGCCGCGGCCGCCCCGTCACAGGTCCGGGCAACCGCCCCTTGAAGTCGCTGTCCGACATGCTCAAGGGCAAGCAGGGCCGCTTCCGCCAGAATCTGCTCGGCAAGCGCGTCGACTACTCGGGCCGCTCGGTCATCGTCGTCGGCCCGCAGCTCAAGCTGCATCAGTGCGGCCTGCCTTCGCAGATGGCTCTCGAGCTGTTCAAGCCCTTCGTCATGAAGCGCCTCGTAGAGCTTGAGTACGCAGCGAACATCAAGGCCGCCAAGCGCGCGGTCGATCGCGGCGCCACCTACGTGTGGGACATTCTCGAGGAGGTCATTCGCGAGCACCCGGTGCTGCTCAACCGCGCGCCTACGCTCCACCGCCTCGGCATCCAGGCGTTCGAGCCGGTGCTCGTCGAGGGCAAGGCCGTCAGGCTCCATCCGCTCGTCTGCACGGCGTTCAACGCCGACTTCGACGGCGACCAGATGGCCGTCCACGTGCCGCTCGGCGCGGAGGCGCAGGCCGAGGCGCGCGTGCTGATGCTCTCGGCGAACAACATCAAGTCGCCTGCGCACGGCCGCCCGCTCACGGTGCCGACCCAGGACATGATCATCGGCCTGTACTATCTCACGGCCGCCCGCGACGGGTTCCCGGGCGAAGGCCGCGCGTTCTGCGACTTCTCCGACGCGCTCAACGCCTACGACGCGCGCGCCGATCTTGACCTGCAGGCGAAGATCCAAGTGCGCCTTGCGCGCGACACGGTTGTCTCGACGTCCTACGGCGTGCTCGAGGAGCGTAAGGCAGGCGAGCGCATCGAGACGACCATCGGCCGCATCACGTTCAACAACGCGCTGCCCGACGACTACGAGTACCTTAACTACGAGATGAACAAGACCGAGATCAGCCGTCTTGTAGAGGATGTCTGCAACCGCTACGAGCTGTCCGAGGCTCCCTCCATCCTCGACGGCCTGAAAGACGCGGGCTTCCACTACGCGACGCGCGCCGGCGTCACGGTGTCGGTCTACGACGCGACGGTGCCGCCGAACAAAGAGGACATCCTCTCGCGCGCCGACGAGAAGATCGCCGCGATCGACGAGGACTACGAGATGGGCCTCATGAGCGACGAAGAGCGGCATCGCCAGGTCGTCG
>CAZBEP010000181.1:0-4138 GCA_964490925.1 uncultured Eggerthellaceae bacterium
CCATCGCAGACATGCTTACGCGCGTGCGTAACGCGAACTCTGCCGGCAAGCAGACGGTGTCCATGCCGTCGAGCAAGAAGCTCGTCGAGATCGCCCGCATCATGACCGAGGAAGGCTATATCGCGGGCTACGATGTGATCGACGGGAGGCCGCGCGCGACCCTCGAGATCGCCATGAAGTACGGCCCGAAGAAGGCGAAGGTTATCCGCGGCATCAAGCGCATTTCGAAACCCGGTTTGCGCATCTACGCGGGCAAAAACGACCTGCCGCGCGTACTCGGCGGCCTCGGCACCGCGATCATCTCTACGAGCAGCGGCGTCATGACCGACCGCGACGCCCGCATCAAAGGCATCGGCGGCGAGGTCGTCGCCTACATCTGGTAGGAACAGGGAGGGGAGAGAGAGCATGTCTCGTATCGGCAAGATGCCCGTCACCGTTCCTGCCGGCGTCGACGTGAAGATCGACGGTACGACGGTGACGGTCAAAGGGCCTAAAGGGGAACTCACCCGCAGTTTCCCGAGCATCATGATCATCCGCCAGGACGGCGACGAGATCATCGTCGAGCGCCCTGACGACACGCGCGAGGCCAAGAGCTATCACGGCCTTGTGCGCACGCTCGTCAGCAACATGGTCGAGGGCGTGACAAAGGGCTTCTCCAAGAAGCTCGAGCTCGTCGGCGTCGGATACCGCGCCGCGCTCAAGGGCGCCGACCTCGAGATGCAGCTCGGCTATTCGCACCCCGTGTTCGTCAAATGCCCGGAGGGAATCACCTTCGAGGTGCCGAACCAGACAGAGGTCGTCGTGAGCGGCATAAGCAAAGAGCAGGTCGGGCAGATCGCGGCCAACATCCGCTCGTGGCGCAAGCCGGAGCCCTACAAGGGCAAGGGCATCCGCTACGAGGGCGAGCGCGTGCGCCGCAAGCTCGGCAAGGCCGCGAAGTCGGATTAGCGGACGAGCGCAGATAAGAAGGGATGGTCATGAACAAGCTCCAGCTTCAGAAGAAACGGGCCCGGCTGCGCCGCCGCCACCGCCGCGTTCGCGGCAAGATCTCCGGCACGCCGGCCCGTCCGCGCCTGTGCGTCACGCGCAGCAATTCCAACATCTACGTGCAGATCGTCGACGACGTGGCACATGTGACCTTGCTCGGTGTCTCGACGCTCGGCCCGGACTTCAAGGAGACGGGCAAGAGCGGCGGCAACGTCGAGGGCGCGGCCGCGCTCGGCGAGATCGTCGGTAAAAAGGCTCGGGAGAAGGGCGTGACGGAAGTGGTTTTCGACCGCGGCGGCCACCTGTACCACGGGCGCGTCAAGGCGCTTGCCGAGGCCGCGCGCGAAGCCGGTCTGAAATTCTAGAAGGGGTAGGTTGCCATATGGCTCGCAAACAACAGCAGGAAAACCCGGCCGTCCCCGAACTCCAGGAGCGCGTCGTCTACATCAACCGCGTGTCCAAGGTCGTCAAGGGCGGCCGCCGCTTCGCGCTGACCGCGCTCGTCGTCGTCGGCGACGGCAACGGCAAGGTCGGCGTCGGCATGGGGAAGTCCCAGGAGGTGCCGATCGCCATCAAGAAGGGCGTCGAGGACGCGAAGAAGAACATGTTCTCGGTGTCGCTCACGTCCGAAAAGACGCTTCCGCACGAGATCGTCGGCGAGTACGGAGCCGGCCGCGTGCTCATGAAGCCGGCGACGCCCGGTACCGGCGTCATCGCGGGCGGCCCGGTTCGCGCGATTATGGAGCTTGCGGGCGTCACCGACGTGCTCACGAAGTCGCTCGGCACGGACAACGCGATGAACATCGTCAAGGCCGCCGCAGAGGGCCTTAAAAGCATGCAGACCCCGCAGGAAGTCGCCGACCGCCGCGGCGTCTCGGTCGCCCATATCTTCGGCTGGAAGGAGAAAACGCATGGCTGACGCGAAATCGCTTCGCCTGACGCAGGTCAAAAGCACGATCGGCCGGCCGTCCGACCAGGCTAGGACGCTGCGCGCCCTCGGGCTCGGCCGTATCGGGAAGACGCACGACATCGTCGACAACGAATCCGTCCGCGGCATGATCTTCAAAGTGAAGCATCTGATCAAGGTCGAGGAGCTGTAGCGGGCGTGCCGCCTGCGGCGGAGCCGGGGCGCGCTGTCTCGCGCAAAGGCTCCCCCGAGCGGCTTTCCTCACGTTATGCGCTTTACGGTATAATGAGCCGTCGGTGCGCCGAGCGGCGCGCCGGGAGCATGCGGGCGCGCCGAGCGGCGCGCCGGGACGTTTTGGAAGTTTGTTGGCGGCGAGCTGCCAACGCGGGCGCCGAGCGCCCGTCTGCGATAAGGAGCTTTTTCATGGAACTCAAGGATCTCAGGCCGGCCAAAGGGTCCCGCAAGGCGCGCAAGCGCGTCGGCCGCGGCAACGCATCGGGCTACGGCAAGACCGCAGGGCGCGGCATGAACGGCCAGAAGTCCCGCGCGGGCGGCGGCAAGAGGGCAGGGTTCGAGGGCGGCCAGACCCCGCTCGCGCGCCGTCTGCCGAAGCTGCCCGGCTTTAGGAACTTCAACCGCGTCGAGTATCTTCCCGTCAACGTGAGCCGCCTCGAAGAGAAGTTCGATGCCGGCGACGTCGTCGATGGCGACAGCCTCAAGGCGAAGGGCATCATCAAGCACGCCGACGCGCTCGTCAAAGTGCTCGGCGACGGCGACATCACGAAGGCGCTCACGGTCAAGGTCGACAAGGTCTCTGCCTCCGCAAAGGCGAAGATCGAGGCTGCCGGAGGGAAGGTTGAAGAGCCTTGCTAAGCTCTATCATCGACGCGTTTCGAGTTCCGGATCTGCGGAAGAAGATCCTCTTCACGCTCGCCATCCTCGCGCTGTACCGGTTCGGCGCCTACGTGCCGGTGCCGGGCATCCCGTTCAACGAGTTCGCCACCGCCTTTGAGGAGCAGACGGCGGCCGGCGGCGGGGCGATGCTCATGCTCGACCTGTTCACCGGCGGCGCCTTGTCGAACTTCTCGGTATTCTCGCTCGGCATCATGCCCTACATCACGGCATCGATCATCATGCAGCTCATGCAGGGTGTCATCCCGGCGGTTGGTAGGTGGGCGCGCGAAGGCGAGACGGGGCGTCGCAAGATTACGCAGACGACCCGCTACCTGACGCTTGGGCTCGGCCTCATCAACTCCATCGGGTATTTGATGCTGTTCAAGTCCGACAGCTACGGCGTCGTATTTACCACGGAGCTTCCGGAGATCCTCACCGACATCCTTGTGGTGTTCACGCTGCTCGTTGGCACGGCCTTCATCATGTGGATGGGCGAGCTCATCACGCAGCGCGGCGTGGGCAACGGCATGTCGCTCATCATCTTCGTGAGCATCGTCTCGCGCGTCCCCTCGGCCATCTTCTCGTCGATCAACTACGCCGACGACCTCGGCATGGGCATCGCGACGACCATCGTCATCATCGCGATCGTCGTCGTCTGCATCCCGCTCATCATCTACGTCGAGCGGGCGCAGCGTCGCATCCCGGTCAACTACGCCAAGCGCGTCCAGGGTCGCAAGATGATGGGCGGCCAGTCGACCTACATCCCGCTCAAGGTGAACGCCGCCGGCGTCATCCCGATCATCTTCGCAAGCTGCATCATCTACTTCCCGGCGCAGCTCGCGGCGATCTTCAACGTGGGTTGGCTCACGACGTTCGCGAACGCCATCTCCACGGGCTGGATCAACTGGATCCTCACCGTGCTGCTCATCGTGTTCTTTGCGTACTTCTATACGTCGATGGTGTTCAATCCCGACGAGACGGCCGACAACCTGCGCAAGCAGGGCGGCTTCGTCCCCGGCGTCCGTCCGGGCTCGGCCACGGTGCGCTACATCAAAAACGTCATCAACCGCGTCACGCTTCCGGGCGGCCTGTTCATCGCCGTCATCGCGGTGGTTCCCGCCATCATCGTGTACTTCATCGGCTCCGCCACCGGCGCCGGCACCCTTATCCAGGCGTTCAGCGGCACCTCGATCCTCATCATGATCAGCGTCGCCCTCGACACCATGAGCAAGGTGGAAAGCCAGCTGAAGATGCACAACTACGACGGGTTCTTCAAGTAGAGCGTACGCGCCGCGAACCTGTCGTGAGGATCCCCGTCCGCTGCATGCGGGCGGGGATTTTTGTCTGCGG
>CAZBEP010000182.1:0-4135 GCA_964490925.1 uncultured Eggerthellaceae bacterium
AGGCCGGAATGAATCGATCAGCGTTTCCCGGATTCGCGCTATGCGCAAAACGACCCGCCAAAGACGAGCTTGGGCGGGTCGTACGGTAAGGCGACGCGCGGTCGCGCGACAGGCGTTTGTGTTTATGCCTGCTTGTAGACGACGTAGGTTTTGCCGACCTGGCCGTTTGCGTCAAACGCCTCGATCTCCGCAGTCGTCTTGAACTCAAGGTCGTCGCCCTTGTAGCCGTAGTCGCTGTTGTTCATCGTGTACTGGTACCCGTAGATGATGCCGCCTTCCTCAGCGGCTTTGTCCTGCGCATCGACGAGCTCTTGAGCTGCGGCCTTGCACTTGTCGAGCTCTTTCGGGTTCCAAAGCCGATCTCCACCGAGCGGTCCAAGCATCGCTACCCTCCTTTAGGTCTGAATTGCTGACGGCTTCATGGTAAAGGTCTTGCAACTCGAAGAAGTCGCCATCGCCTCAACGAAACGAGGATCTTCCTCAACAAAGCGAGGATGACGGGCGGACGTGCGCCCTTATGCGCGTGAGATACGCTAGAAACCTCATCAGGTCGAGGGGCCTGCCCGGCGTGCGGTGGCATGGCGGGAGGCGGCATGCATGCGAAGGGGGGCCATGGACTACGTCATTCGAGGTCGCGAGGGCGATATCGTTCCGATTTCCGTAACGGCGGATGCAGGCGAGGTGGACGCGTGCCTGCGGAACTTCTACTTGGTGATGGCTCAGAGCGCAGGTCTTGCGCCCGAGGCGGGGAAAAGCGCGCGCGACGTCGTGGTGGACGCGCTTGGCGCCGACGCGGTCGGCGAGGCGGCAAGCGAGACGGTGGTGCGCCAGATGGCTCCGCTCGTGCTCGACGCGGCGGGCATCGACGCGGTGGGCGCGCCGTCGTTTGGGTGCTATGGCTATGCGCGCGAGGGCGCGCCGTTTTCGTTCGACATGCGCGTGTTTCCGAAGCCGCAGATAAAACTGGTTTCGTACGATCCGGTCGAGCTGCCCGCGCGCGGAGCCGACGTTGCGGAGGCCGACGTCGATGCATTTCTCGACCGCGTCGCCCGCTATCACCCGGACGTGGTCGTAGACGAGGCGGCGGTCGAGGTGGCGGCGGACTCCGTGGTATCGCTTGCCATGGAGACGCTGCGCGACGGCGAGCGCTTCGAGCCGCTGTGCTTCGACGAGAAGGAATACCGCGTGGGGAAAGGAGATATGCCCGACGGCTTCGACGAGCAGCTTGTCGGCGCGCGCTTGGGACAGACGCTCTCCATAGCGTACGAGGCGGAGGGCGTTGATCGGGCGCCCGACGGGACGCTGCCCGTCCACGCGTATCGATCAGACGTGACGGTACGGGCGATCATGAAGCTCAGCGCGCCTGTGATCGACGATGCGTGGGTGATGCGAAATATATCCGGGTGCGTGACGGTGGGGGAGCTGCGCGCCAAGGCGCGCGAGGAGCTTGCGGCGCAGCGGACTTCGGAGACCGCCGAGTACGATCGGTATCTGGCGGCCTGTGCGGTGGCGGATCGCTTGGAAGGATCTGTGCCCGACGAGGCGTTTCGCGCCGCATATGCGGAGGTTCTCGACGAGTTTCGGAGCATGCTCGTGCGTACGGGCGCAACGGAGGAAGGCTATCTGCGCGATAACGGCATGAGCGCCGAACAGTTGCGCCGCACCATGATGAGCCAGGCGCGCGAGCGCCTGCGTCAAGGGCTTGCGCTTGACGCCGTCGCGCACCACGAGGGCATGAAGGTCACGAAGGCGGACTTCAAGGCGTACCTCGATGCGACGTACGGCGGGCAGGGCGAGGAGATGCTGGGAAACCTTGCGAAGCGCGGCGGCATGCGCGCGGCGCAAGAGGCGGCGCTGCGAGCGAAGGCGAACGCGTGGCTCGTCGAGACGGCGCGGCGCGCGTGATCGCAGGCGATCACGTCGTTCGGATGTGATCGGGCAAACGTTTCGAACGGCGCGTCCTCTGAGCGTCCTCTGATTTTCGTTGGGGTCGCTCAAGCGAACGCTGCTGTTCATGCAGACGTGCGGTTCGTAAATTTGGAACGAGCCGAATTCTGTAATCCAGAGGAGGATGCACTATGTGCTTCAGACCAGCGACGACGAACACAGGCACGATCCCCTGTCCCATGTGCGGACATGAGAATCCGCTTTCCGCCGCCGTGTGCGAAGAATGCGGGTTTTCCGCGCGCGGCGGGGGAGCCGCCCCGAAAGCTCCCGGCGCCCCGGGCGCTCCGAAGGCTCCGGGCGCTCCGAAGGCTCCGGGCGCTCCGAAAGCCCCCGGTGCCCCGAAGGCGCCAGGCGCCCCGGGCGCCCCGAAGGCTCCGGGCGCGTAGCCGCGTCGGGGGACGTGCCCGGCATCGCAGGGCGTGCGAAGCGCCGGCGCGCAACGTAGGACCCTCCTCCTTCGAAAGCTCCCTTTCACGCGATGTGTCTCGCAGATGTCGCGAAAGGGGGCTTTTGCATGGCGGGGTACGGGCGTGCACGGGCGCCAGGCGATGCGCTCTCCGCATGGCGTGGGCGCATCGCAGGGCGCATCCCGATCAGCTGTGCAGCGTGTAGAGCCCGGAATCGGCGTGCGCCTCGTAGAATTCGTCGAGGATGCCCACAAGCGCCTGGAAGCTCGCCGCGGCGAAGTCGCTGTCCGACCCGATGAACCCGATCTCCAGCTCGTAGGGATGCTCCATGTCGCGTAGCACGTATTCGTCGCTTTGCTCCATGGTGAGCTGTGCGAACGCGGGCAAAAACGAATGCACGGCGCCGCGCGCGACGAGGTTGCGCCTGAGCGAGAAGTCGGTGCTCGCAAACGAGATGGCATCGTTTCCGAAGCGCCTTGAGATCACGTTGCGGAGAAACGAGTTGCTCGTGACGAGCGGTTTCGAGGCGATTTCCTCGTCGGTCAAGGTGCTTTTTGCGGCAAGCGGAGAGTTGGCGTTGATCATGACCACGTCGTAGCTCTTCATGTACGGTCGATAGCGCAGCCCTCGTTCGATGAGCGTGCTCACTCCGGCGCGTTCGCCGGCGCGCTCGACTCCGAAAAAGCAGAGGAGCCCGATAAAGAAGCTCGCGGAGTGATCGGCGCTTTCGAAGTGCGTCAGCACGTTTTTTCGAATCTGGGAGTTTTCCGATTCGCGGAAGTGGATGGCGTCTGATCCGAAAATGAAGTCTTTCGCCTTGTTGGGCAGAAAGGCGAGCATTCCGACGTACTGGCAGTCAAGCAAAAGCGAACCGCTCTCGTTGGGGTGGGGCTGCGATATGGTCGATGCGGCCTCGAGCAGCTCGGCGTAGGCATCGACGGTCGCGGCGACTTTCGGGACGATCGCCTCTCCGATCGGGGAGAGCGACAGCTTGTTCGAGTGGCGGATAAGCAGGTCGCGCCCAAGCTCCTTTTCGAACTCCCCCATCGCGCGGCTCATGCCCTGCGGTGATATGAAATTGAGCTTCGCCGCCTGCGTGATTGATTTCGTCTTTGCGACGTCGAGGTAGTAATGCAGGTACTCGATGTTCATCGTCTGATTACGTCCTTTCTCGCTGAACGAGAAAGGCGTTTGGTGCGTGTTTTCGTTCGAACTGTCATAAGCGAACCCCCCGTCTTCGCAATCATGACGGTTGCATAATTCGAACATACCGTTTTGAAACGATGCCGTCGACGATCCCCCCGTAAGCAACCAACCCCTCTCATTATTGTAATGCCTTGATGAAGCTCCGCCCTTCGTTTCCTTGAAGCGAAGGGCGCAATAAAACGTTGGTCTGCTGCCCCAGAAAACAAGGGGCTTGACGACCCTCACGAAATCGGGGGCTACCCCAACGCTCCGCTTGTTTTTCTTGCGATGGACGCTCCGTATAGTTTAGGGCGAAGGGTCGGAATCAGTCGGCGAGCGGACTGCTTGACCGGACATGTTGGTCGGCTTTGGCCGTGAGCAGATGGCCGGCACGGGGCGTGCTGCTCGGGGTGGTCGGGTGGCGCCTATGCCTGCATGGTTTCGACTTTCTCTCCCGGCAGCGGCGGCGACGCGCATTGCGGCTCAAGGGGGGCTTTGTAGGCACGCGGTACGGACGAGAAAGAGGAGGAGCATGAAGACATCAGGTAAGACCGTCTACAAGAACATGTCGCTGTGTTCTTTCGGCAACGGGGCGA
>CAZBEP010000183.1:0-2717 GCA_964490925.1 uncultured Eggerthellaceae bacterium
GCACGAGGTTGGCGGTCTCGGTCGTCACGTGCAGGCAGGCGCCGATGCGCACGCCTTGAAGCGGCCTCTCGCGCTCGAAACGCTCGCGGATCGAGGCGAGCACCGGCATGTCGCGGTCCGCCCAAAGGATCCGGGCGATGCCTTTGTCGGCGAGCGAGATGTCCTTGATGTCGTAGTCCATGGAGAAGCCCCGTTTCGTCTTTCTTTGCGGCCAGAGATGGTCTCATTATAAATCGGGGAAGAAGGCGGGGCGGCTTGAGGAGATATGAGGAGATACAGAAGATACAGAAGGTATGCGATTTCAATAACGTTCTTGTCGCATTCATCGTTCTCTTGTATCGGAGTCGATATAATCCCGAAGGATTGCGCGCTGAGGCTCTGTCTCCAGAGCGGGGCGTCGGTAGATCGCTGAGCGCGCGGCACGCAGGCACAGTCGGGTGACGGGAGCGCGCGTTCCGCACGGCACGGAGGCGCGCGGCGAGCAAAGGAGCCGCAAGCCGTGTTCGAGGAATTGCTTTCGCAGATGACCTTCGTCGACGCGTTCAACGTGAGCGTATTCATCGTGTTCGCCCTGTGTTTCTCCTACCAGCTCATCTACGTGTTCGTCGTGTTGCTCAAGCGTCCGCCCGAATACGTCGCGAAGCGCAACCACCGCTACGCCGTCGTGATCTCGGCACGCAACGAGAGCGCCGTCATCGGCGACCTCATCCACTCCATCAAGGTGCAGAACTATCCGCAGGAGCTCATCGACGTGTTCGTCGTCGCGGACAACTGCACCGACGACACGGCGGAGATCGCGCGCGACGCCGGAGCCGTCGTGTTCCCGCGCCGCAACGACAAGCAGATCGGCAAGGGGTATGCGCTCGAGTACGGCCTGCAGATCATCCGCAGCCAGTACCGGGACAAGGGCTACGAGGCGTACTTCGTCTTTGATGCGGACAACGTGCTCGATGTGAACTACTTCCGCGAGATGAACAAGGTCTACGACGCCGGCTTCAAGGCGTCCACGAGCTACCGCAATTCGAAGAACTTCGACTCGAACTGGATCTCGGCGGGCTATGCGGTGTGGTTTTTGCGCGAGGCGAAGTTCCTCAACCAGGCGCGCATCACGCTCAACACGAGCTGCGCCATCTCGGGCACGGGCTTTTTCATCGCGGCCGACATCATCGAGAAGCACGGCGGCTGGAAGTGGCACCTGCTCACCGAGGACATCGAGTTCTCGGCCGCCAACATCCTCGAGGGCGTGCGCATCGGCTACTGCCCGACGGCCGTGCTCTACGACGAGCAGCCCATCACGTTCCGCGACTCGTGGAACCAGCGCTTCCGCTGGGCGAAGGGCTTCTACCAGGTGTTCTGGCATTACGCGGGGAGGCTGTTCCTCGGCATCTTCTGCAACGGGAGGGGCAAGCGCTTCGCCTGCTACGACATGCTCATGACCATTTCGCCGGCCATGCTGCTCACGATGATCTCGGTGGTGGTCAACTCGATTATCGCCGCCCTCGGGTTCACGGGGGTCATGTCGACGGGCGAGATGGTCACTTCGTCCCTGTCCTCCCTGTTCTTCTGCATGCTCAACTACATCCTGTTCATGTTCGTGTTCGGGGCGCTCGCCACGTTCGTGGAGTGGGACTCCATCCACTCGACGACGGCGAAGAAGATCCGCTTCATGTTCACCTTCCCGTTCTTCCAGCTCACCTACATCCCGATCGCGCTCGTGGCGCTCGTGAAGCGCGCGGAGTGGAAGCCGATCGCGCACACGATCTCGGTGGACGTCCACGAGTTCGCGCAGGCTCACGAGGGGCGCTCCGACGCGCAGCGCGTGCGGTAGGTCTTTTCGCCCGGCGTCTGGAGTTCGCGCCCGTGCGGGCGTCGTCAGAGCGCGCGGGCGAACGTGAGGCAGAACACGGCGTCTGCCCCGGCCTCGAGCAGCGCGTCGGTCGCGGCGAAAAGCGTCGCCCCCGTGGTGTGGACGTCGTCGACGAGAACGATCCCTTTCGGAATGGCGGGACCCCCTTCCCGCTCCTCCGGCGGGCGCGCGCGGAAGCGGCCGCTCATGTTGGCGAACCGGTCCTCGCGCGCGAGCAGCCGCTGGTCTTTCGTCCGGGGCCGCTCGAGGAGCGCCCGGGCGGGCAGCCCGATGCGCTCGGCGACGGCATGTGCGACGGCCTCCGCGTGGTCGAACCCCCGCCGGCGCACGGCGGCTCGTGTGGCGGGAATCCACGAGACCGCTGCGGCGCGGGACGCCCATGCCGGGTCGGCGACGTTCGCCATGAGCTCGGCCATCACGCCGGCGAGACGGCGTTCCCCCGCGTCCTTGCACAGCGTGACGATCCGGCGCGACCGGTCGTCGAGCACGACGGCGCTTGCGCACGCCTCGAAGGGGAGGGCGTCCCTGCCCGTTCTCGCGAGCGTCACGGGGTTGCATTCCGTGCATTGCAGGCGCCCGAACGGGGCGCCGCATCGCTCGCAGGCGCGCCACCGGTCGATGAAGGGCAGGCGCGCGCGGCAGCGGTCGCACAGGAGCGATCCCGGCTCGTCGCAGGCGGCGCAGCGCGTCGGCCACACCGTCTCGAGGAGCGCGTCGCCGATCGCGCGCCCGATGTCTGCGAGCGGGCCGGCGCGGCGCCCGCCTTGCCGATGAGGCACGGCAGGCTCAGGGGCTGTGTTCGGAGGAGCCGGCATGGCAGGGCAAGCCTAGCATGCCCGGGTTGCGCCGC
>CAZBEP010000183.1:2817-4130 GCA_964490925.1 uncultured Eggerthellaceae bacterium
CCGGACGTTCGTGTGAGGGCTGCGTGCAGGTTCGGCGACGGCGAATCTATCTGCTACACTGAGCAGTGCTTCTTTCGAGTCTGTAGTTGCGGGGAGCCTGCGGCGCGGTCTATCCAAGAGCGGCACCCCTAGTCCACGGCAGATGCGGTCTAAAGGACCCACGTAAGCCGCCCAGACGCCCGTCCGGCGGCGATCATGGCGCATCCTAGAGGTAAGACGCACCGCCCGAGGCGAGCGACGTGGGGTCGTACGGGCGAGAGGGTACCGGGTTCGCGCTCGGCCCCGGTGCGCGGATGTGGGGGCAAAGACTAGGTCAGTCGAAAGAAGCGCAAAAGAGATCGACCGGGGAGGTTGTAAGCGGTGACAAAACGATTCGGAATCGTCATGGCATGCTGCGCGGCGATGCTGTCCGCCGCATTCTCGCTCGCGGGCTGCGACTTGGCGGAGGACTACGTCCCCGAGGAGCTGACGCCGACGGTCTCTACGCCGACGATCGGCGAAGACGGCGTGCTGCGCGTCGGCGTGAACACGGACAACCCGCCGCTTGCAGGCGGCAGCACGCAGATCGTCGGCATCGACGTCGACATCGCAGCGGCCATCGCCGACGAGCTCGGCCTGCGGCTCGAGACGGTCGAGGTCGGGTCGAGCCCGCTCAACGCGCTCGAGCAGGGGACGGTCGATATCGTGATGGGCATCGACGAAAGCAACACCGACGCGGCGATGTGGAAGTCCGAGGCGTACATCCCCACGGCCATCGCGCTGTTCGCAGCGTCGGCCGACGCAGGGGTTCCTTCGGCAGACTCGGGTGCGACGTTCGCCGCCCAGGTGTCGTCGGCAAGCTCGTGGTCGGTAACGAACGAGTTCGGCGCGGCGTCGCTCACGACGTCCCCCGACCTCGACTCGGCGTTCGAGCTCCTTGCGTCCGGCGAGGTCGACTACGTGGCCACTGACGCGGTGGTCGGCGTGTACGCCGCCAACTCCGGCGGCCTCGAGGTGTCGCTCGTCGCGTTGCTCGAACAGCCGAGAGGCTACGTGATCGGCGTGCTCGAATCGAACGCCGCGCTCCAGCAGGTCATCGCAGATGCCCTGTATGCGGTTCAGGAGGGCGGCATCGTGTCGGTCATCGAAAGCAAGTGGCTCGGCGCGCCGTTGACCCTCGACGACGTCCCCCTGACGACGGGCGCCTCCTCCGACTCCGACGCGACCGCGCAGGATTCCGAGGAAGGGGACGCGGAAAGCGACGCCGCATAAACCGAAGCCGTCGCCGCCGACGCCGCATAGTCGCGCGCCCGAGCGCTCGGGCGCAGCGGCGA
>CAZBEP010000184.1:0-1131 GCA_964490925.1 uncultured Eggerthellaceae bacterium
TACTTCGAGGCACGACCACCGTTGCGGCGGCCTTCGTCGGCGAAGCCGAAGCATTCGGTGAAGATGACGCGGCACTTGAGGTTGTGCTTGGCTTTGATGGCGTCGACCGCTTCCTCGACGGCGTCGCCCATGATCTCGGACTCGCAGACGGCGCGCGCGTTCACGACGATCGCCATGGCGGTGTAGTCGCGCTCGAGCGTGCGGTCGTACTCGACGTCGTAGTCAACGCCGAGCAGCGACGCCTTCACGAAGTCGTCCCCCTCGCCGGCGGCGAACAGCTTCAGGTGCGGCACGTTGCGCTTCGCCTCGATGAGCCTGTCGCGAATGGCCTCGATGAAGTCGTCGACGACCTGGTTGAAGTCGATGTTCTTCTCGTCGCGCTCCTGGGCGAAGAATCGGCGGTTGTACCAGCACATCTGCGCCTCGGCGCGGTTGAACTCGTCGGAGCCGTAGCCGATCTCGCGATGGACGGCCGGCGCCTCGTGGGTCATGAGGTAGTCCACGACCGCATCGACGCCCTCGCCCGTGCGCGCCGACATCGTCATGACGGGGATGTCCGGGTAGGCCGTCTTGATGAAGTCGACGTCGGCGGCGATCTCCTCGGGCGTCATGAGGTCGGTCTTGTTGAGCACGATGAGGTCGGATTCGGCCATCTGCGCGTCGAGCATGAAGCGCATTTCCTCGGGCAGGTTGATCTCGGCGCGCTCGGGCAGGATCATGCGCAGGCGCTCCGGATCGACGACGCACACGAACGGCAGCAGGTCGTATGTGCCCGGATACTCTTCCTTGAGCTTGATGTAGACGTGGTCGAGCGCCCCGATGCCGCTGCCGGGGATGTCCGACATCACGACGTCGGCGCCTGCGGCGGCGAGCCGGTCGATGTGGCTCACGAGATCCTCGGTCACGTAGCAGATGCAGTCGCCCGTGATCTCGTTGATGTCGATGTCGGCCGTGCGCGTGTAGTCGGCATCGACGAGGTTTTTCGCCCCGAGGTCGTTCGCGATGATCGCCGCCTTGCCGTAGCGGCGGTTGATGGAGCGGGCCATCGCGATCATCGAGGTCGTCTTGCCCGCCCCGAGAAAGCCGCTCACGATCAGGTACTTCGTCGGCACCGCAGCGCCCGCCGCCGCA
>CAZBEP010000184.1:1231-4106 GCA_964490925.1 uncultured Eggerthellaceae bacterium
CGCCGCAGCGCCCGGTGCCGCGGCCTTCGTCGCCTGCTTTTGCGCCATGACCCCTCCTCGCGTTTCCGTCCGCATGCGCGCAGATGCCTTTCCGCGCCATCTTGCGATCCGACGATGCAAAACGGGCGGACGCCCTCTTCTCTTAGTAGCTTACTACTGCTAATGGCCTTTCCCCAATGAAAGACTCGATCATCTGTAAAGATGTAAAGAGATTCGCCGACGGCAAAGCGGGCAGGGCCGCCCCGTCGCTTACGCCCGCTGCGTCCTCGCGCGCTCGTACAGCACGTTGTTCGTCTCGAGCCAGCTTTCGACGGTGCCGGTGTCGAACCCGTCGGCCGGATCGACGACGAGCGCGTACATCTCCTCCTCGGCGAGCACCGCATCGAGCGCGTCGGTCAACTGGATCTCGCCGCCGACGCCCGGCTTCGCATCGGCAAGCAGCTCCATCACGCGCGGCGAGAGCAGGTAGCGCCCGAATACGGCGAGGTTCGACGGCGCGTCCTCGAGGGCAGGCTTCTCGACGAGGGAATCGACCTTCCACACGCCTTCGGACACTTCCGCGCCGGCGATGACGCCGAAGCGGCTCACCTGGTCGTCGGGCACGGGCATAACCGCGATGACGCTCGCGCCGCCGTGCGCGTCGGAGACGGACTGCATCGCCGGCAGCATGGCGTTGCCCGGCACGAGCACGTCGCCGAGCAGCACGTAGAACGGCTCGCCTGCGGTCTTTTCGCGCGCACAGTAGACGGCGTGCCCGAGCCCGAGCGCCTCGTCCTGGTACACGTAGCTCACGTTCAGGCTTCCCGCGTGCTCCACGGCGTCGGCGCAGGCGCCTTTGCCGCGTTCGCGCAAAAGCGCCACGAGGTCGGGGTTCGGAGAGAAATGCTCCTCGATCGCGCGCTTATCGCGGCTGTTGACGATGACGACCTCGTCGGCGGCGGAGGCAAGCCCCTCCTCGACGACGTACTGGATGGCCGGGCGGTCGACGACGAGCAGCATCTCTTTGGGAACCGCCTTCGTCGCAGGCAAAAAGCGCGTGCCGAGCCCCGCTGCGGGAATCAGTGCCTTCATGGTGAGCCTTTCCTGAGCCGTTCGTCCGCTTCGGGCGTCGCCGCATCCCGAACCGGCGCGGCGGCATCGCCGGGCGCGCGGCCCTCGGTCGAAGAAACGATGCGGGATGCGAGCGCCCTGCCGCCTATGATCGGGGAATACGCGCTGCGGCGCGATCATGGGGCGGCATATTCCCCAAAAACCACAGGGCGCACCGCCAGGGAAACCGCTCGCGGAGTCCGGCGCAGAACTCGACGCGGAACCCGACTCCTCAAAGCGTCCGAAGCGCCCGAAGCGCCCAGTCTGCAAGGTTGCGTCGGGCGTTGTAGCGGACGGAGGCGGCGGGTGCTGCAGCGTCCCGCACGGCCTGCCGACCGCCCATCAATACTGCACGTCCCAGAAAACGAGGCCGCGCGCCGGGGCGGTCTCGCCGGCCGCGCGCCGGTCGCGCGCCGCAAGGACGTCGGCGACCCACGACGCCGGGCGCCTGTTGCGGCCGACGGCCGCGAGCGTCCCCGCGATCGTACGCACCATCGAGTGCAGAAACGCGTTGCCCACGACGCGCATGACGAGCACCGGCTCGCCCAGCAGCTCGTCCGGAGAAAGCGACAGCGCGCTCACGTTGCGGTGCGTCGGCCTCCCCTCGGCGGAGGCCGCCAGGCAGAAGCTCTTGAAATCGTGCTCGCCGACAAAGCAGCGCGACGCCGCCTCCATCGCCGCCGCGTCGAGCGGGCCGACATGCCAGGAGAAGCCTCGCGCGAGTACGGGCGGCGTCTTTCCGACCGCGAAGAAATAGCGATACTCGCGCGCCTTCGCGTCGAAGCGCGCCGAAAACCCCGCCGGTCGCTGCGCAATCCCGCGCACGGCGACGTCGTCGTGCGTGAGCGCGTTCAAAGACCGCAGCAGGCTCCGCTCGGTGCGGCCCGCAAGCTCCCCCTCCTCCACGGCAAACGACACGACCTGCCCGCGCGCGTGCACGCCGGCATCCGTGCGCCCGGCACACGTCGTCTCGACGGGACGGCGCAGCAGCAGCCCAAGCGCCTCCTCGAGGCTGCCCTGCACGGTGAGCCGTCCGGGCTGGCGCGCAAACCCCGAAAACGCCGCGCCGCAGTACGCGACCGTGAGCACGAGCGTCCCGCCGGCTGCCAGGCCGCGCCCGCCGGCTGCCAGGCCGCGCTCGCCGGCCGCCAGGCCGCGCTCGCCGGCGGGATCCGCCGCCCGCACCTGGGCCTCCCCCACGGAAAGCCTTACGCCGTACGGGCGACGCAGAGGTCGGCCGTCGAGAAGAGGCCCTTGATCTCGGCGGCGAGCTGCGAGTTGCCCGCGTCGACCGCGACCGGCAGCTCCGCGCGGAACCTCCGGCCGTCGGCGTGCGCGACGAGCAGCACCACGCCGTCGCGTCCCGGGAACGACCGCAGGATGCGGCTGAGCTGCACCGTCGTACCCTGGTCGAGCTCGCGCGAGGCAAGGCGCAGCTCGAGGAGGGGCGGGCGCACGTCCTCCTCGGAAAGGTCGATCGCCTTGACCTCGTACGCGATGATCTGGTTGCCCCGGTCGGAATGCTCGAACTTGCCCTTGACCGCGACGATCGCGTCCTCGTAGATCGCCTCGGCGAAGTCGTCGTACTTGAAGCAGATGCACTCGATAGAACCCGTCGTGTCCTCGAGCGTGAAGGTCGCCATCTTCGTGCCGCGCTTCGTGAGCTTGGTCGCCACGTTGCCCACCATGCCGACGAAGGTCGCCGACCTGATCTCGCGCGTCCGCTCGGCCAAATCGGCAAGCTGGTACTTCGTCATGCGGGCGATCGCGTTCTCGTAAGGATGAA
>CAZBEP010000185.1:0-2292 GCA_964490925.1 uncultured Eggerthellaceae bacterium
TCGCGCGAGGCACAGGCAGAGCGCGAACGCAACGCACGCGTGATCCTCGCCGAGGCGGAGCGCGACATTTCCGAGATGTTCGTAGAGGCCGCAGAGGTGTACGATCGTAACCCGCGCGCAATGAAGCTGCGTGCGATGAATCTGGCCTACGAAGGCGCGAAGGATTCGCGCGGCATGCTACTGACGCCGAGCGCCTTGGGCGACGCGTTCGACCTGCGTTCGATCAGAAGCGCGGTCGAGGATTAGAGGGCGATGCGAAAGACATGCCGTTGAAAGCGGCTCCGACAACGCTTCCGCTCATCGCGGGCATCGTCTGGCATCTTGCGGGGGCGAACATCCTCAACCTGGGCATTCATGCCTACCCGCACGAGTCGCGGCTCGTCTTGCTCGCCGTGCCCGGCGCGGGTTCGCTCATCGTGTTTCTCATGTTCCACGTGTGCGCGTTCTGCGGAACGCTACCGCTCTCGGCGATGCCGTCGCCCCGCCCCAGGCTGCCGTCTCCGGCTCCGTTTGCGGCATAGGGTCGGCCCGAGAGCGTCAACGCAACTGCGCCTTCCCTTCCGAGCAAGCTCTGGCAGGGGGCACACCGGCGAGTGCGTGCGGAACGCTGCGGGGCGACGAGGGTCAGCCCGTCCGCTCGAGCACCGAAATCGTGAATGTGAGCAGCTGGTACGGGAAGGGATACGTTTCGGAGCTCACGACGACGGAATCGTGCTCGGCGGCGAAGGACTCGGCATCCTCCCGCCCCGTCGTGCCGAGCAGCACGTAGCGCCCCTCGAAGCCCGAGGAGACGCCGGTTCCGTCGAGCGCCGACCAGTCGTCGACGACGTCGATCGTCGGAGAGAACGCCTCGTAAGCGGCGCCGTTGCCGTACACGTCGAGGTAGACGATCGGCACGTCGGGCGCAAGGACGGACAACACGCTCGCCACCCCGATGTCGGCCGACACGACGAGCGGATCGCCGCCGTCCTCGGCGACGGAGGCCGCCGCCTCCTCGTACGCCGCGACCGCCGCGCCGTTTTCCCCGCTGTAGGCCGACGTCGCGAGCAGCCAGAGACTCGCGCAGGACAGCGCCGCCGTCGTCGCGCACGTCGCCGCGACGAGCGCGCCGCTGCGGGCGCGGGCGAGCAGGGCCGCGCCGGCGAACAGGGCGGGCCCCGCGCATACGTACAGGTAGCGGTAGTAGAGCACGGTCTGGTCGATCACGGCGCCGAGGGCGACGGCGATCACGACGACTCCCGCGACGACGGCGAGCGCGCACGCGGCGGGGTCGCGCGCGAGCGCCCGCAGCCGCTCGCGCCGGCGGCGGGGTCGCGTGCCGGCACGGCGGGCCGCCCGCAAGCAGGCCGCAAGCGCGAGCGCCGCCCAGCATGCGGTCGCGACGGCGAGCAGCGCGCAGACGGCAACGGCGACCGCCGCGCCGTAGCCTCCCTCCCACGCGAGGATCACCCCGGCCGACACGAGGGGGAAGGCGGCCGTCTCGACGAGGGATTCCGGAAGCTCGAACGCGATCCAGAACCCTGCCGACACCCACGACACCTGCCCTGCAAGCTTCACGAGCCACGGGGCGTAGCAGCCCACCGCGCACGCGGCGCCGACGGCGAACGCCGCAAGCTCGCGCGCATGCCCGCGCCGATGAGCAAGAAGGGCGGCGAGCAGCAGCGCGCAGACGACGAACGCGGCCATTGCCGCGAAGTAGTGCAGATAGGCCGCCGCCGCGCACGAAGCGAACAGGACGATCCACCACCGCCTCGGCACGGCATCGGCAGGGCTCGCGCCGGCAGAACCCCCGTCGCGCACGCGCGCCGCGATGCGCCAGGCGTAGATCGCCGCGAGACCGACGAAGAACGAAGCCCACGAGTACATGCGCACCTGCGTCGCCATCGCCGCAACGGCGGGAGCGAACAGGGCAAGCGCCGAAAACCACACGCCCGTCCGCGCACCGAAGTCGCGCCGAAGATGCGTCATCCCGAGCGCGGCGAGCGCGACGGCTCCCGCCGCAGTGAATACGCGGTACGCGACGACGCTGCCGTCCGTCAGCAGCGACACGGCGTGCAGCAACCAGTAGTAGAGCACCGGGTGCACGTCATGCGCACCGATATTCCAGATCTCCCCGAACGAGTGCTCGGCGATCGCCACCGAATACGCCTCGTCGAACCACACGTTGCCATGGAACGCCGCAACGAGCACGAACGCCGTCCCGAAGGCGAGCACGAGCCCGTGCACCGCCGGCCGCTCGAGGGACGGGCGGGGGCGCGGGGACGCGGGGGCACCGGCAGACATGGGGGCGGG
>CAZBEP010000185.1:2392-4063 GCA_964490925.1 uncultured Eggerthellaceae bacterium
GCGGGGGACGCTGCGGCGCAGGCGCCCGCAGATGCGTCAGACATGGGACTCCCGCACGATGAAGGCGGGACGGCGCTTCGTCTCAAGATACGTCTTTGCAAGGTAGTGGCCGACGATGCCGATGCAGAGCAGCTGCAGCCCGCCGACGAACAGCACGATGCACGCGAGCGACGCCCATCCGTCGACCGGGTCGCCGAACGCGAGCTTGCGCACGGCGATGACCGCCGCGCCGATGAGCGCGCCCGCGCACAGAAGCGCGCTCAAGGCCGAGGAGATCGTGAGCGGCGCCGTCGAAAACGACGAGGCGGCGTTGATCGAATAGCGCGCGAGCGCACCGAAGCTCCACTTCGTCGTTCCGGCGACCCGCTCCACGTTGTCGTAGGAGATCCATGCCGTCCGAAAGCCGACCCATGCGTAGAGCCCCTTAGAGAAGCGGTTCCGTTCGCCCATCGAGACGACGGCATCGACCATCGCACGGCGCATGAGCCGGAAGTCCCGCGCTCCCTCGACGAACTCCGTTCCGGAGATGCGTCCCATGACCCGGTAGAAGGCGCGCGAACACACGGAGCGCACGACCGGCTCTCCGGCACGCGTCGCCCGGCGGCACGCCACGTTGTCGCAGTCGCCCTCCTGGAGCATGCGGTACATCGCCGGCAGCAGCGAAGGCGGATCCTGCAGATCCGCGTCCATCGTCGCAACGTAGTCGCCGCGCGCCGTCTGGAGCCCGGCGAGCAGCGCCGCCTCTTTCCCGAAGTTGCGCGAGAACGACACCCACCGCACGCGCGTGGGCAGCGAATCGCCGGGCGCGTGCGCCGCCGACCCACCGAGGGCAGCGCGCACGACGGCGTCCGCCTGCGCGACGGCCTCGGCCTCGGCGGCTGCGCGGCGTATCACGTCGAGCGTCCCGTCGGTTGAGCCGTCGTCGACGAACACGTATTCGAACGAGCAACCGAACTCGGCGCGCATCGCGTCGACGACGGCGTTCGCCTCGCGCAGAAAGATCGGCAGGCATTCCTCTTCGTTGAGGCATGGGACGACGATGGAGACGAGCGGCGCGACGGCCGCGATGCCGCCGACGCAAAGACGCGCGTCGATGCCGCTTTCCACAGGTTCTGTCGCCACCGCCATCGCCATTGCCGCACCTCCAGATCGAACGTCTGTTGCCCGTACGCAAGCAAGCATACTGGCCCGAATGCGCCGCACAGGCGCGCAGGGGGCTTCCGCCGCGAATCGCCACGCGCGCATCACGTCGGTTTCATACTGCTTTGATCGGGCTGAACGTTCGTCTTTCGGGCCTCTGGGCCGGAGACGGGGCGCCTCCGAGCCGAACGCCGGGGCGGGACGGGATCCGGGCGCCCTGCCCTTGGACGAGGCCGGGCGCCAGAAGCTCAGACGGAGAAGACGGGGGCGAAAACGCGGATCGAGCCGGCCGCGTCACATGCCGGCGTCGAACGGGTCGCTCTCGATGACATCGGCCTTGCCGCGCGCGAGCTCGGCAAGCGCCGCGACATAGCCCGCCTGCTCGCCGTCGAGCAGGCGGGCCGTGAGCACCACGGCATCGGAAAACGACGCGTCGACCACCTTCGCCCCGCACGCCTCGGCAAGGCGAAGGGCCTGTTCGTAGAGGGAATAGGGAAGCTCGGCGACAACCTCGACGCAGCGCGCGACCTC
>CAZBEP010000186.1:0-4036 GCA_964490925.1 uncultured Eggerthellaceae bacterium
GCGGCGCTGCGTCGTCCGCATGGCTCGGCGCTGCGTTCGCGCAGTCGGGCACCTCGTTTCTGCGCGGCGCGCTCGGCGAGGGGGCAGTCGTCCTGTCGAAGCCGGGTTTCGACTCGAACCTGTGGCACGAATCCGGCATCGACATGGGGGCGCTGCACGATGCGGGCATCGTCGAGGACGAGGCGGGGGCGTACCTTGTCGCGATCATGTCGAACGCCGACTACGATTCCAACGTTCAGACGGAAAACGAGCCGCTTTTCTCCGGCCTCGCTCGCGCGCTCGCCGGCGTGCGGGCATCCTGGACGGCGGCAGAGTAGGGTGGCGCCTGATGCCCTGCGACGCCTTGCGGAGCGGCTTCGATCGGTTATGGCGAGGTGCGGCAGGGTGCGACAGGGGCGCATACGGAAAATCCATAATGTGCGTCCGCGCACGGCCTCTTGCTTCTGCTATCATCCTTTAGGTTGCCCTAAAAGGGCGGCGAAAGAAGCGTGCGATGATACACGCAGGCCGTGCATACGACCGCGCGACGCGCTGGCAGGGCGTACCGCGCGACTTGCAACGGCAGCGTCCGAGTTATCGCCGTGCGAGTCTACAAGGAGAAGCACATGTACGCAATCGTAAAGACGGGCGGCAAGCAGTACAAGGTCGCCCCCGGCGACCGCCTCAACGTCGAGAAGCTCGACGCGGAGGTCGGCTCTACGGTCGAACTGAGGGCGATCTGCATCGTCGACGGAGCCAACGTTGTGGCCGACCCGGCGAAGGCCGCCGAAACGAAGGTCACGGCAACGGTTCTCGAGCAGTTCAGGGGAGAAAAGCAGCTCGTATTCAAGTTCAAGAAGCGCAAGAACTACCAGAAGCTGCGTGGGCACCGCCAATATCTCACGCGCATCGAGATCGCCTCGGTGGGCGCCGAGACGGCTCCGGAGAAGCCGGCAAAGGCCGAGAAGCCGGCAAAGGCCGAAGAGACGGCGGAGGCTTCGGTCGCGGAGACCGCCGCCGACGCCGAGTAGAGCGAAGGAGGGAAACTCATGGCGCACAAGAAAGGCTTGGGATCCACCCGCAACGGCCGAGACTCCCGCGCGAAGCGCCTCGGTGTGAAGAAGTTCGCCGGCGAGTACGTGAAGGCGGGAAACATCATCGTCCGCCAGCGCGGCACGCACTTCCATCCGGGTGACAACGTCGGCCGCGGCAAAGACGACACGCTGTTCGCGCTGTGCGACGGCACGCTCGAGTTCACGCGGGGCGTGAAGCGCCGCATCCACGTCCGCCCGGTCGAGGCGTAGGGCGCCTCGGCTTTCGCGGCGATCGACCGTTCGGCGGGCCCGGGGCGAAAGCGTTCCGGGCCCGTTTCGCGTTGCGGGATGTGACAGGTCTATGTTCGTCGACAAGGTTCGGATACACGTGACAGGCGGCTCCGGCGGGGCGGGCTGCATGTCGTTTCGCCGCGAGGCGCACGTGCCGAAGGGGGGGCCTGATGGCGGCGACGGCGGGCACGGAGGCAACGTCGTCGTCGAGGCGGACGGCAGCGTGTCCTCTCTCGTCGACTACCGGTTCAAGCACCACTTCAAGGCGGAGCGCGGCACGCACGGCAGAGGCTCCCGCATGCACGGCCGCGCGGGGGACGACCTCGTGCTCAAAGTGCCGGTCGGCACGGTGGTGCGCGAGTACGACGACGAGTCGAAGGAAGCGGGCGAGCTTGTCGCCGACCTCGCGCACGACCGCGAGCGCGTGACCGTCGCCTGCGGCGGGCTTGGCGGGCGCGGCAACGTCCACTTCGTTACCTCGAAGCGGCGGGCACCCGCCTTCGCCGAGCTCGGCGAGCCTCCCGAGGAGCGCTGGATCGAGCTCGAGATGAAGCTTTTGGCCGATGCCGCGCTTGTGGGCATGCCCTCGGCGGGGAAGTCCTCGCTCATCGCGAAGGTGTCCGCCGCGCGCCCGAAGATCGCCGACTATCCGTTCACGACGCTCGTGCCGAACCTCGGCGTCGCGACGAGCGGCGACTACAGCTTCGTCGTCGCAGATGTCCCCGGCCTCATCGAGGGCGCGCACGAGGGGCGCGGGCTCGGGCACGAGTTCCTCCGCCACATCGAGCGGACGGCGCTCATCGTGCACATCGTCGACCTCACGGGCGACTGGGAAGGCCGCGACCCGATCGAGGACTACGACACGATCAACCGCGAGCTGGCGCTGTACGCCGACGAGCTTGCCGCGCGCCCGCGCATCGTCGTCGCGAACAAGATCGACGTGCCCGGCACGGACGGGGCGTGCGAGCGCCTTGCCGCGCGCGTGCGCGCCGACTCGGTGGCGGCCGCCGGCGGGGACGAGTTCGCGCCGAGCCCGGTCGACCCGAGGCTTTACCGCATCAGCGCGCTCACGGGCGAGGGGGTCGGCTCGCTCAAGGCGGCGATCGCGCGCAAGGTATTCGAGCTGCGCGAGGCGGCGCGCGAGGCTGCGGCGGAAAGCGGGCGGTATGATCGCGTATGGGAGCTCAAGCGCGAACGGCGCGACAACGCGTTCTCCGTACGCAAGCTCTCCGACGGCGTGTTTCGCGTGGAGGGCGGGCGCGTCGAGCGCATGGTCGTGCAGACCGACTGGGACAACGAGGAGGCTCTTGCGTTTCTCCAACACCGTTTCAAGAAGCTCGGCGTCGATGTCGCCCTCGAGAAGGCGGGCGCGCGCGACGGCGACGAGATCCGCATCTTAGGCCGCGCGTTCGAGTACGAGTCGACGAGCGCCAAAGACGACCTGTACCAGGAGCTCGACCTGTGAGCGGGAGCGAGGCGGCGCGCGCTGTCGAAAGCGGGGCGCGGGGCGCGGGGCGCGTGATCGTCGTGAAGATCGGCTCCTCGACGCTTACGGACACGGAAAGCCGCATCGACCACGCCCATCTCCAGTCCGTCGCCGACCAGGTGGCCGAGGTGCGTGCCGCAGGATGGCGGCCGATCATCGTGACCTCGGCGGCGATCGCCTGCGGGCTTGAGGCGCTCGGAGTCGATCGGCGCCCGCACGACATGCCGAGCCTGCAGGCGGCGGCATCGGTGGGGCAAAGCGCCCTGTCGGCGGCGTATGCGCAGGCGTTCGCGCGCCACGGGATCACGACGTCGCTCGTGCTGCTCACGCGCCGCGACACCGCCGACCGCGTCGCCTACCTCCACGCGCGCGACACCTTCGCGCGCCTGCTCGACCTCGGCGTCGTGCCGATCGTCAACGAAAACGACACGGTGTCGGTCGAGCAGATCCGCTTCGGGGACAACGACACGCTTGCCGCGCTTGTTGCGTGCCTCGCCGAGGCGGACAAGGTGGTGATCCTCTCCGACGTCGACGGGCTCTACGACGCGAACCCGCGGCTCGACCCGTCGGCGCGGCTCATCCCGCGCGTCGAGCGCATCGACGAGGGCATCATGGCGGCGGCCGGCGGCGCGACGACGACGATGGGGTCTGGCGGCATGATCACGAAGGTCACTGCGGCGCGCGTGCTCATGGCGGCGGGCATTCCGATGGTCGTGTGCGACGGACGCGCACCGCGCGTCGTCGTCGATGCAGCGGCGGGGCGCCCGGTGGGGACGACGTTCGTCGCGTCGGAGCGCCCGCACGAGATCACGCCGCGAAAGCTTTGGATCGCGCTCGGCGACTCCGCGAAGGGCGCGCTCGTCGTCGACGACGGGGCGAAGCGCGCGCTGCTTTCGCGAGGAAGCTCGCTGCTCGCCGTCGGGGTCGCGCGGGTGGATGGTTCCTTCGAGGAGGGAGACATCGTCGACGTGCGCGATCTCTCCGGGCATCTGTTTGCGCGCGGCCGCGTGTCGGCCCAAAGCGACGCGGTGTCGCTCGCCTGCGGGCGCGCGAGCGACGAGTTGCGCGCCAACCGCCTGCTCGCGCCGCTTGCCGACCGGCCGGTCGTGCACCGCGACGACCTCATCGCGTTCGAATAGCCCCGCTTTGCCTCCGAAGGCACCTGTGCGGGAGGACGCCGCCGATG
Organism: uncultured Eggerthellaceae bacterium; assembly: GCA_964490925.1. GTDB lineage: Bacteria > Actinomycetota > Coriobacteriia > Coriobacteriales > Eggerthellaceae > CAZBEP01. The sequence goes on from CAZBEP010000186.1 coordinate 3,977, forward strand.
CGGGCCATGTGGAACGTACGGCATCGCGGATGCCCCAAGTCTCCCGCGGCGCGCCTCTCC
>CAZBEP010000187.1:0-1523 GCA_964490925.1 uncultured Eggerthellaceae bacterium
GAGAACTGCGGGCGAGCCGGGCACGATGCGCTTCGCCGACACGTAAAGGAGAACCCCGGGGCGGGGCGCGGATCGCCCTGCTATAATCGCTGAGGCGCGGAGATGCATGGGGCCTGGTGGCTCCCGCGGTCTTCAAAACCGTTGCGGGGCGCGCAGAACGTCCCGGGTGCGTTCGATTCGCACACATCTCCGCCATTCCGCACGTATGCGCCGTCCCGTGCGCCTCTTCCTCGATACCATGAATGCCGACCGGAAAAACGGCGGTAGCGAAGGGGCGGACGCGCGCAGGACTCCGTCGGAAGCCGTATCTGCCTGAGCCGGATACGCCTTTGCGTCGGTCTCGGCGGTGGCGGGAATCGCGTTTGACGCGCTCGGGGAACCCCTGTCTACAGCATCTTCACCTGAGCATCCTTGCGCGGCGGAATGCGTTGGTACCTCACATCCGCATAACCGACGACCAAGCACGACACGACCTCATGACCCTCGGGGAGCTCGAGCAATCTCCTGAGCCTGCGGCTCATCTTCGTGCATATCACGAAGAACCCGCTGTAGAGGACGCCGAGTCCCAAACTGTTCGCCATAAGCTCCATATAGGCGCTCGCAAGCCCCGCGTTGATGGCGCTCTTGCTCGACACGGCGATCACAAGGGGCGCGCCCTTGAAGAAAAAGTCGTCAGCGATGTCGATTCGCCTCACATAGCCGGAGAGGGGCGACGCCGCCTTTTTGGCTGCACGAAACAGCTTGACGCACATTCTCTCGGCCTCGTCCTGCACTCCGCCCAAGATCCTGAACGCGACGTTCTGCGCATTCGCACCCGTGGGTGCGTAGCGTCCCGCCTCGATAATCGCACGAATCTTTTCGTCCTCCACGGGGCGCCGTTCGAAGCGGCGCACGGATCTGCGGCTCCTCATGGCGGAAAGCAGCGTGGCGCTTCCGATGTCGGCCATGGAAACGACCGGTTCATCCACGCAATCGTAGCCGTCCATCGCTATGGCATGGGTGGGGCAGATGGCGTAGCAATGCCCGCACTCGATGCAGCCAGGCCCCTCCGCACACGCCACGCCGCCTTCGACGTGAATGCAGGCGCTTGGACAGTCCCGCTCGCACAGTCCGCAGCCGACGCACGCCTCGCTATCGATAGAGATGGGGGTCATTGCAGGTCTTTCTCTGGGTTCGGTATTCCGTTGAGTGCAGGAAGGCCGCTCTCGGGGACGGCTCTGGCTGACGCCGCCGCTCCGGCGCCCCGTGCGATCGCCTTCCTGCGCGCGATCTCCTGGTCGGCCCGCCCGCGAGCCGCCCGCCCGCGACGCCTATGGCAGCCCGCCTCGGCTCCACGTCGCCCGCCGCATCGACGGCGAGCCTGTCGGCGTGTTCTCACAGCTCCTTGGCCTCCTCGGAGTCCATCCCATGCTTCGCCTTGCTCGGCGCGTGCTTGTTCGGGTCGTACTCGAAGCGCGCCGCAGGTCTTTCGCATGCGTATCGATACCGATTGTATAGCGGCCCGGTATCGGTCGCAAGGCCGT
>CAZBEP010000187.1:1623-3997 GCA_964490925.1 uncultured Eggerthellaceae bacterium
CTCCCGGACGCAGCAGGTCCGCCTACAGCAGGCTCAGCGGGTCGATGTCGACGGCGACGTTGACGCGCGCGTCCGCCTTGCGGGCGCGGAAGAGCGGCTCGAGCACGGCGGACATGTCGGCGTCGGCGGGCGCTTTCACGAGCACGTGCCAGCGGTACGTCCCCCGCAGCTTCGCGAGCACGCACGGCGTCGCCGGCAGCACCTCCCACGCCCCGACGCCCGCGTCGCGCACCCGCTCGCGCACGGCCGCCTCGAGAGAGCGCGCGGCCTCGCGCACGGCCGGCTCTTCTTTCCCCCACACAAGCGCGTTCGCGAGGCGCACGTAGGGCGGATAGCCGAGCAGTCGGCGCTTCGGCAGCTCGTCGCGAAGAAACAGCGCGCGGTCATAGGCCGCCGCCGCGCGAACGGGCACCGCCTCCGCGTCGTAGGTCTGCACGATGACGCGCCCGGGAAGCCCCGCGCGACCCGCACGGCCGGCCACCTGCTCGATCATGGCGAACGTGCGCTCGGCGGCGCGGTAGTCGGGCAGCCGGAGCATCGTGTCCGCGTTGACGACGCCCACGAGCGTCACGTCGTCGAAGTCGAGCCCCTTCGCGATCATCTGCGTGCCGAGCAGCACGGCCGACTCTGCCGCCGCAAACCGCGCGAGCAGGCGCTCATGGGCTCCTTTCGCGGCCGTCGTGTCGGCGTCCATGCGCACGACGGCGGCTTCGGCGGCGCGTCCGGAAAAGCCGGCGACGAGAGCGACGAGCTCGTCCTCGACGCGCTGGGTGCCCGCGCCGAACTTCCGCAGGTAGGGGCTGCCGCATTCCGGGCAGGAGGGCGGCACGGCCTCGCGATGGCCGCAGTGGTGGCACAGCAGCAGGGAACCGCGCTCGTGGTACGTGAGCGACGTCGAGCACGACGGACACTCCGGCACGAAGCCGCAGTCGCGGCACAGGAGAAACTGCGCGAACCCGCGCTGGTTGAGCAGCAGCACCGCCTTGCGCCCGGCGGACAGCTCCGCCTCCAAGGCCGCAGACAGCGCCCGCGAGAACATGGAGCGGTTGCCGGAGGAGAACTCGCGGGCCATGTCGACGACCTCCACGGCGGGAAGCGGGCGGCCGTTGGCGCGCTCGGGGAGCGCGACGCGGTTCCAGCCCCCCTCGGCACACGCGTGCAGCGCCTCGATCGAGGGGGTGGCCGACCCGAGCACGACGGCGGCCCCCGACCGGCGCGCCATCCAGACGGCGACGTCGCGCGCGTGGTAGCGCGGGGCGCTGTCCTGCTTGTACGTGCCCTCGTGCTCCTCGTCGATCACGTAGAGCCCGACGTTTCTCAGCGGCGCGAACAGGGCGCTGCGGGCGCCCACGACGACGCGAGCCGCCCCCGAGCGCACGAGATCCCACTGGTCGTAGCGCTCGCCGGCGCCCATGCGCGAGTGCATGACGGCCACCGTGTCGCCGAAGCGGCCGCGGAACCGCGCGACCGTCTGCGGGGTGAGCGAGATCTCGGGAACAAGCACGCAGGCGCTCCTCCCGTCGGCGAGGGCGGACTCGATGGCGCGCAGGTAGACCTCGGTCTTTCCCGACCCGGTGACGCCGTCGACGACGACCACGCCGCCCTCGCCGCGCCGGCGCGCGGACTCGATGGCCGCAAGCGCCCGGCGCTGGCCGGCGGTGAGCTCGGGCGCGGGAAGGTAGGGCGCGGCCGGGGAGGCCGGGGCGCCGCGCATGCGGCGGCGGGACTCGATGCGCACGGCGCCGTGCGCCACGAGGCTCTTGAGGCTCGCGTCGACGGAGCCAAGCTCCGCTTTAAGCTCGGCGACGCGCAGGTCGCCGTGGGCGAGCGCCTCGAGGATGGCCTCCTGCTTCACGGCCCCCTTGCGCGGGCGGAACGGCTCGGCGCCGGCGGGAAGCTCGGCGAGCACGGCCCAGCGGTCGTCGGCCTCGCCAACGGCCGGATCCTCGAGGCGCCAGCCGCCGCGCCCCTTCACGATGCGCGGCACTCCCCCAGGGGGCGTGAACAGCCGCACGCACGAGGACAGCGGCGCGATGTAGCGGTGCGCGATGAACCGAGCGCAGGCCGCGCCCTCCTCGTCGAAGTAGGGGCGGCTCACGACCTGCGCGATCGGCTTGAGCCGTTCGGGATCGATGCGGGTGCCGAACGGCGCGGCCTGCTGCGGCGCGCCCAGGTCGGCGTCCCACTCCTCGAGGGCGATGACGAAGCCGACCGCGCGACGCGGGCCAAAGGGCACGACGACCGCGCATCCGACCTCGGCGTCGGGGTCGAGGCCGTCGGGCACGGCATAGGTGTACGGCGCGTCGAGCGACTGCGTCGCGATGTCGAGGACGACGGATGCGAGCTTCATAGGGCGCAGTATACCGCAGGGCGC
>CAZBEP010000188.1:0-3977 GCA_964490925.1 uncultured Eggerthellaceae bacterium
CCCTCGGCGGAGCGGGCAGCGCCGCGCTGCTTGCGGTTCGAAATGCGGGATGACGACGACCTCCGCTTCCTCGTCGACGAGGCGGTGCATCGTGTGCGGAGCGCCCACCGTCTTGAGCGCCCGGCACGGAAAAGGCGGGACGGAGCTCTGCCTCACCCGCACGCCCTGCAGCTTGCGCAGGCAGCGCGGGCGCTCGGCTCGGCGGCGAGCCCGCCGAGAGCCGTCTCGCGCAGCGCGGGGGGCAGCGACCGGCCGACGACGAGCATCGCGTGGGCGGCCTCGTCGAAGGGCACGAGGGGCTTTACGCCCGAGAGCGCGAGCTGGGCGGCAGAGAACGCGTTCGCGACGCCTGCGGCGTTGCGTTGCTGGCAGGGCACCTCGACGAGCCCGCCGACGGGGTCGCACACGAGCCCGAGGAGGTTGCCGAGGGCGACCGACGCGGCAGCGAGTGCGACGTGCGGCGCGCCGCCGAACAGCTCGACGAGCGCGGCCGCAGCCATCGCCGATGCCGACCCGACCTCCGCCTGGCACCCGCCTTCCGCACCCGACACGCTCGCGTTGCGCGCGAGGAGCATGCCGACTCCCGCCGCCGCGTAGAGGGCGTCGGCGAGGGCCAGGCCGTCGGCGCCGAGGTGGTCGGCGGCCGCAAGCAGGCACCCCGGCACGACGCCCGCCGAGCCGGCGGTCGGTGCCGCCACGATGACGCCCATCGACGCGCTGCGCTCGAGCACCGCCATCGCCCGGGCGACGGCATCGGTCTGGACGGCGCCCATAAGCCCTGCCGCCGTCCGCTTGTCGGCGCGGGCGACGAGTTGCGCCTCGCCGCCGATGAGCCCGCCCATCGATCGCTGCGGGTCTTTGATCGGGCGCGTCGTCTCCTCCCGCATGACCTCGATCACGCGCGCCATAGAGGACTGCGCAGCGGACGCGCCGATAAGCGCCTCTTCTCGTCGACGCGTGAGGGCGCCGATGCCGCAGCCGGCAGAGGCGCATGCCGCAAGCAGCTGCGTGCCCGAGGTGATGTCGTCCTCGGCGCCGCCCGTCGCCGGTCGCCCGGCTCCGGGGATGTGGATGAGCGTCGCCGTGCGGACGAACTCGAAGCCGCGCAGCTGGTCGAGCACGAAGGCATCGGGAAGGTCGTCCATCTCGAACACGGTGTAGGCGCGCCCGCCCCGCTCGGTGCGGTACGACCGCATGAAGGCGATGTTGATGCCGACGCCGGCGAGCAGGTGCGTGAGCAGCGACAGCACGCCCGGCTGGTCGCGGTGGACGACGAAAAGCGTGTCGTATTCCCCCGAGATATCCACGTCGACGCCGTCGATGCGGCTCGCGCGCACGCGCCCGCCGCCAAGGCTCTCGCCGCGCACGGCGAGCTGCGCACCCGTCTCGTCCTCCATCGCGATGTCGACGGTGTTCGGGTGCATCGACGCGTCGTCGCCCCCTTCGACGAAACGGTAGGAAAGCCCGTGCTCGTCGGCGAGGGAGAACGCGTCGCGGATGCGCTCGTCATCAGGGGCGAGTCCCAGGATGCCGGCGATGAGCGCGCGGTCGGTGCCGTGCCCGCGGTACGTGTGCGAGAAGCTGTTGAAGAGCGTGAACGTCGCGCGGACGATGCGCGCCTCCATGAGCGACGCCGCCACCGACGCACAGCGCAGCGCGCCTGCCGTGTGGGAGCTTGACGGCCCCACCATCACCGGCCCGAGAATGTCGAAGGCAGAGGAGCGCGCCATCGCTAGCACTCCTCGATTGCGCGGGCGACGGCGGCTCGCAGATCGTCGATGCCGGTGCCCTTTTCGGCCGACGTGGCGAGCAGCCCGACCCCTTTCGGCAGAGCGAGCTGCTTGCGGATGGAGGCCGTCTGCCCGATCGCCCGCTGCTTTGACAGCTTGTCGGCCTTCGTGAGCACGATCATGAACGGCAGGCCGCTCTCTTTCAGGAAGTCGACCATCGTGTGGTCGAGGGCGGTCGGGTCGTGCCTGATGTCGATGAGCGACACGACGAGCGCGAAGGCGCGCTCCTGGTTGAAGTAGCCCTCGATAAGCTCCGACCAGCGCGCCTTCTCCGACTTCGACACCTTCGCGTAGCCGTACCCCGGCAAATCGACGAAGTCTGCCCCGTCGACGTCGTAGAAGTTGATCGTGGCGGTCTTGCCCGGCGTCGAGGACACCTTTGCAAGCCCCTTGCGGTACATGAGCTTGTTGAGCAGCGACGATTTCCCGACGTTCGAGCGCCCCGTGAACGACACCTCGGGCAGCGTCGATGCCGGCAGCTGCGAAGAGGTGCCGTATGCGGCTTTGAAGGAAGCCTTGTGGAAGTTCATGCGGGTCTCGCTTTCGTTTTCCGTCGGGTTCGCTGCGCCGGCATGTGCCCGGGCAGGCGGTCTCCGTCCCATGATAGCAAACATGCGTCGCGCTTCCGTCTCGCGCGCCGGCACCGACAGGGGAGTGATCGCGGCAGGGAGGGTCTGACCTTCGGCAATGCTGTTCGGTTCGCGTTGCTCCGCCGCAGGAAGGCGCCCGCTCGCGCGTTGCGGCAGAGAGCCTCCTGTCCCTACTATATAATACGAGGCTACTCCCGCCGCACCCGTCCCGCCTTGGGCCGCGGCGCCGCGCGCGAGGGAACGACCGTCCGCGACACGAGGTACCGCGATGAACGACTACAATCCGCAAGAGATCGAGCCCCGTTGGCAGAAGGCGTGGGCCGCATCCGGGATAGACAACGTGCCCGAGCGCTCCGACAGGCCGAAGCGCTACGTGCTCGAGATGTTCCCCTACCCGTCGGGCGACATCCACATGGGACACGTGCGCAACTACATGATCGGCGACGTGATCGCCCGCTACTCGCGCATGCGCGGCTTCGACGTGCTGCATCCGATGGGGTGGGACGCCTTCGGCCTGCCTGCGGAAAACGCCGCCATCAAGCACAAGAGCCATCCGGCGAAGTGGACTTACGCAAACATCGACACCCAGCGCGAGAGCCTCAAGCGCATGGGCTTTTCCTACGACTGGAACCGCACCGTCGTCGCGTGCGACCCGGAATACTACCGCTGGGGTCAGTGGATCTTCCTCAAGTTCTGGGAGCGCGGGCTTGTCGAGCGGCGCAGCTCCCCGGTGAACTGGTGCCCTGGCTGCGATACGGTGCTCGCCAACGAGCAGGTCATCGAGGGGCGCTGCTGGAGATGCGACAGCGCGATCGAAAAGCGCGACCTCACGCAGTGGTACTTCAAGATCACCGACTACGCCCAGGAGCTTCTGGACGACCTCGATCAGCTGACGGGCTGGCCGGAGCGCGTCAAGCACCAGCAGGCGAACTGGATCGGCCGCTCCGAGGGCGCCGAGATCGACTTCGTGCTCTGCGACCTCGACGGCAACGTGCCCGAAAACCCCTCCAAAGACGACGTCATCACCGTGTTCACGACGCGGGCCGACACGCTGTTCGGCTGCAGCTTCTTTGTGCTCGCGCCCGAATACGCGCGCGTGCGCGAGCTCGTGGCCGGCACGGGGCGCGAGGCCGAGGTCGACGCCCTCATCGAGGCGGCCTCGAAAGTCACCGCGGTCGAGCGCGCCCAGGGCAACCGCGAAAAACACGGCGCCTTTACCGGCCGCTACGTCGTGAACCCCGTCAACGGCGACAAGGTGCCCGTGTGGGTGGCCGACTACGTGGTGGCCGACTACGGCACCGGCGCCATCATGGCCGTGCCCTGCGGCGACCAGCGCGACTTCGAGTTCGCCCGCACCTACGGCCTGCCGATCGTCCCGATCATCCTCTCCGACGACGACCCGCTGTATCCGCAGCTCAAAGACGAGCAGAACCGCGTCGTCACGGAGGTTGACTGGAAGGCGGCCTATGCGGCGGAAGGCACGCTCGTGCAGTCGGGGAAATACACCGGCATGACGGGCGGCAAGCACTCGCCGGGAGAGGCGGCCATCGTCGCCGACCTGGAGGCCGCCGGACGCGGCCGCCGCAAAGTCGAGTTC
>CAZBEP010000189.1:0-1413 GCA_964490925.1 uncultured Eggerthellaceae bacterium
ACGTCGCCGCTGCGCGCGGGGCGGCCCTTTCAAAGCGCCAAAGCGAATCCGGGGAAGAGTGGCGCGCGATTCTCAAAGAATTTTCGCATCCGAATATTCTAAAATGTCAATGATTTCATCAGCATCGACGAGAAAGAGGCTTCCATGCGAGACCATTCCCACCATATCGCCAAATCGCGGCACGCAGCGGTAAGGTGCCTTATGGAGCGCTGGCGCTTCGAGCGCCGAACGGAGCGGATCGCCGTGTCCGACGCATGCGGCCGCATCGCCGCCCGCACGGTGCGCGCGCTGCATCGACTTCCGTCCGCCCTCGCCTCGAACATGGACGGCATAGCCGTGCGATTCGCCGACTTCGAGCACGGCACACCCGACATTGCCTCATGGAAGCGCGGCGAACAGTGGCAGTTCTGCAACACGGGCATCGCCATGCCTGACGGCTTCGACACGGCGGTCGCCATCGAACGCGCCGAGGTGTCGCCCGACAACGCGACGCTTCGCTTTATCGAAGCCCCGACCGAACGGTTCGAGTGCACCACCGAGCCGGGCGCGAGCCTGCAAGAAGGCGATGTCGTCGTGCGCGCCGGCGAAGAGCTCTCGCCGACGCTGCTTTCCGCTCTCAACATGGGCGGACATGACCGCGTCGACGTCATCGCCCGGCCGCGCGTCGCGTTCATCCCGTCGGGCAACGAGCTCGTCCCCGCCGGCACGCCGCTGCCCGTCGGGAAGAACGTGGAGTCGAACGCGGTGATGGCGTGCGCGAAGATCGAGCAGTGGGGCGGCGAACCCGTGCGCTTCCCCATCGTTTCGGACGACCCGAAACTGCTGATGGAGGCATTGAACAAGGCCGCAGAGGAAGCGGACGTCGTGATCGTGAACGCGGGGTCGTCCAAAGGCAGCGACGATTACACGTGCGAACTGCTCGAAGAGCACGGCGAGATGCTCTGCCACGAGGTCGAGCAGGGGCCGGGGCGCCACTGCTCGTTCTCGCTGCTCGGCGAAACGCCCGTCATCGGAATCTCGGGGCCTCCGATCGGAGCCGAGTTCACGCTTGATTTCTTCGTGAAGCCCTTCGTCGACCTCTACCTGAGCCGCCCGCTCTCGTTCCCCCCGACGGTACGGGCGCGCATGCTCGACGAAGGCGGGCCTGGCCCGGAGCACATCACCATAGTCAAGCGCGTCGTCGTGCGCCGCACCGAGGACGGCGGCTTCGTAGCCTGGACGCTCGTGAACGACAAGCGCCCCGTCCTGCGCGGATGCGCGCGCGCGAACGGGGTCGTGTCCGTCGGTCCGGGGCATCCCGGATGGCTTGTGGGCGACGAGGTGGAGATAGAGCTGCGCTGGCCCTACGAGCTGCCTCCGATCATGAATCCCGACGAGCGGTAGGGCGGTAGGGCGCGACCTTTTCGGCGGCCC
>CAZBEP010000189.1:1513-3896 GCA_964490925.1 uncultured Eggerthellaceae bacterium
CGACCTTTTCGGCGGCCCTTTCAGAAGTCGCCCGGCCACCGGAGCGCGAGACGTGCGCCCATATGGCGCGCCCTGAGCGACGCGCGACGCCGCGCGGCCCTACTCCCCGAAGCGCGGTTCGGGGTAGTAGCAGGAAAGACCCTCGTCGTCGCACAGGGCGCGGATGCCTTCCGGGCGCTCCATCGCTTCGAGATAGTCGGCCTCCGTCGCGCACGTGCGCGCAATGGAGAGATTGCGCGCCGACAGCGCGACGTCCTCGCACAGCGAGGCGACGTCGTCGCAGCGGCCGACCACCTTGTACGCGGAGACTCCGGCGCGCTCGAGCCGCCACAGCGCGCACTGGCCGCACGCGCTTTCGTGGAAACGCTCCTTGTACAGGCGGCCGTTCTCCACGCGCTGCTCCAGGCGATCGGAGCCGCAGGAAAGCGGCACCTCCCACCACGGGGCGCTGCGCAGCGTCCGGCAGAGCGACGGCTCCTCTGCACGGTGCAGGCCGAGACAGTGCGAATCCGCGAACATGCAGCCGTTGCGCATGAGGAACGCCTCGTATTCCAGATCGGGCACCTCGGCGATAACCGACTCTATTTCGGCAAGGGACATGTCGCGCGGCAAGATGACCCGCGTCATGCCTGCGTCCCGGCAGGCGCGAGCGATGTCCGCATTGTAGACCGCGCACATCGTCGATGCCGTGACGCGCAGACCGCACGCCCAGGCGGCCTCGACAAGCTGCGGCCCCGACACGATGATTCCGGTCGCGCCTGCGACGGCAAGCTCCGGCAGGTAGCGTCGCGCTATCCACGCGACCTGGTCGCGCGCATACTGGGCGCTGTTGAACGTGCACCAGATGGCAAGCGGCTCGCCCGCAGGCGCTTCGCCTTCGCGCTCGAGAGAGCGCACGCGGGCGACCTCGTTCAGAAGCTCTTCGAACGTAAGGGCGTTCGCCGTCGCGCCGAACCCCGACAGACGGTTGAGATCGGCCGCCCCGAAGCGCTCTGCCCATGCGTCGTCGCGAAAGCCGAGATACACTTCGCGGGCTCCGGCAGCCGCCACCTGCGCGGCCTCGCCCCCGGAACCCGCAGGAGCCAGAATCACGCCCATGCCCCCTCCTCGGTCGCACCAGCCGGCACAAGGCCGCACCGAAAGTCGCTCGGACTCCATATGATGCGGCTCGCCCTTCCGCCCGCAACGATGCAGGATGGGTTTTCGAAGTAGACGGTGCGCCCCATCTTTGCGAAGCACGTTTCGGGCATGGTTTCCCACCCGGCGCTTTCCGTAAGCGTGTATGCCTCCATGCATTCGCGCGCACAGGCGGCGTCCGGACGATAGCGCCTTGAGACGGGCTTGCCTACCGATGCCGCTTCGCAGATGTGGCCCGTGCTCATGAAGCAGTGCGGAAGATGCAGCGCGACGGGAAGCCCAGCGAGCGGGCTCGCGTCGATCAGCGGGGCGAACGGATCGAGCTCGACCGAGGCGATCGGCGCGTTCGGGCACAGATCGCGCACCGCGCCCGCGTCCATGCCGCACGGACGCATCCCCTCCGTCGTCGCCCAGTATCGCGGATCGCGCGCGTCGCGGGAGAGCAGCCGTCCAAACCCGCAGCCCACGCCGAAGCGCTCGTAACGCCGCGCCGCATGGCGCGCCATGCCGATGTCGTTGACGACGACTTCATCGAAGAGGCCGCGATGCCCCGCAAGGATCGCGTCGGCGCGGTCGACGCCTCGGCTCAGCGCCGCCTGCGAGAAGATGGGGAGCACGAGCGTTGCATGCATGGCGCGCTCCCGACATACGCGGGCGATGCCGCTGAGGGCGGCATCGGAAAGCGCAAGAAACAAGCGGTCGCAGAAGTACGATCCGACATAGACGCGGTCGATCCGGGAGAAGCCTGTTTGGGCGAGCACGTGATCGCACAGCGCCGACGCATCGAACGAAGGTTCGCAGTAGTCGGCGACATCGCACATGTTGGCGCATCGCTCGAAGGCATACGAGGGGAACACGGGCATGGGTCAGGCTCTTTCTGACGACTGCCGCAACGAAAGAACGGTGCGCCGCCCCATGCGGGAAAGCGCACCGTTCGGCTTTCGCCGGCTCGACGGGAAGCCGAACCGGCACACGCGGCGCCGGCCTCGCAAAGGATGCGGGCGGGCGCTCCCGACAAACGCTACTCGGCCTTCGCCTCTTCGGCTTCGACCTTGGGCTCTTCGATTTCGGCCTTCGCCTCTTCTACGTCAGCAGGCTCCTCTTCCTGAACCGGCTTCACGGGAGAGACGCCGCCGTAGCCTTCGCCGCAACCACCCTTCTTGCCGTGGTGATGGCCTTCGGGCTTGCCGGTGTAGTTGCCGCCGGCGTAGCCCTCCGGCTTCGGGCCGCGGGGCCGCCCGCCGTG
>CAZBEP010000190.1:0-3880 GCA_964490925.1 uncultured Eggerthellaceae bacterium
GGGCTGCCGCCGGCTGAGCTGGGGCTGCCGCCTGGTCTGCCACCGCCCGGCCGGCAAAGGCGGCGCCCCGGCGCTTCGGGACGCAGGAAGGGGATCGGCTCGTGACGCATGCGGAACGCGGCGACGTCTGGACCGTCAAGGCCGCCCTCGACTGGACGGAGGGCTACCTCGCGCGCAAGGGCGACGAGGCGCCCCGACGGGCGGCCCAGTGGCTCATGTCCGAGGCGACGGGGCTTTCCCGTGTGGAGATCTACGCGAACTTCGACCGCCCGCTCTCGATGGCCGAGCGCGACGTGCTGCGCGGCTTCGTGACCCGCCGCGGCACGGGCGAGCCGCTCCAGTACATCACTGGCGAGGTGGGGTTCCGGCACGTGACGGTGAAGGTGCGTCCGGGCGTGCTCATTCCGCGCCCGGAGACGGAGGTGCTCGTGAGCGAGGCGCTGTCGCTGTTGCCGCCGCGGCTGCGCGCGGGGGAGGTCGGCCCCGAGCGCCCGGTGCGCGTCGTCGACCTCTGCACGGGCACGGGCTGCATCGCCTGCTCGATCGCGCACGAGGATCCGCGCGCGCACGTGGTCGCGACCGACGTCGCGCCCGGGGCCGTCGCGCTCGCCCGCGAGAACGCCCGTGCGCTCGGCCTGGCGGGGCGCGTGGAGGCCGTCGAGTGCGACCTCGGAGCGGGCGTCGACCGCCGCCTGCTCGGATCGGTCGGGCTCGTGGTGTCGAACCCTCCCTACGTGCCGACGGCCGCCATGGCCGACCTCCCGCGCGAGGTCGCCGACTTCGAGCCGGCGCTCGCGCTCGACGGCGGAGCCGACGGGCTCGACGTGTTCCGCCGCATCCTCGTGTTCGCGGTGCGCGCCCTCGCGCCGGGCGGCGGGCTCGCCGTCGAGCTGCACGAGACGCGCCTCGACACGGCGGCCGGCCTCGCGCGGGAGGCGGGCTTTGAAGGCGTGCGCATCGTCGCCGACCTCGCCGGCCGTCCCCGCGTGCTCACGGCGCGGCTGCCGTAGCGCCGCCTCGTCGCGCAGAATCCGGCGCTCATCGCAAGCCGCAACGGACGCGACCGATGCCGGGAACGCCGCCTTGGGTCAGAGGATCGCACGGTCGTGTGCGATCTCGCGGAACTGAGCGTGTTCGCAATGCGGGCGGGCGACGAGGTGTTGCCGATGTTGTCGGAAAGGAAGCCGACGATGCGGCGAAGGAGGTCGGGGTCGGTCACCTTGCTCTGCGAAAACGCACGCTCCCTGTTCAGGACGTCTCGAATGACAACTGCGTCATAAACTCCGAAGATGTGGGACGAGTGCATGGCCTGGCCCGTCTCAAGCGAGGCGATCGCGGGCGTTCCCCCAAAGCTCAGGTAGCGGGCGAAGAGATCGTCGAAGGAGAAAGGCCGGCCGTCTGCTGCGGGGGCTACAGACGATCCTTGGGGAAATCTGACGCCGCAAAAGTCGCAATACTCCGCGAAGGAGAGGGGGGAGCATCCTGACCTCGACGTAGCGACCGGAGAGGTATGTGGACGGCTCGCTTGAAAGCAGATAGGCGTTCGAGCCGGTAAGATAGATGTCGCAGTCGAAGTCGACGCGCATCGCGTTGACGGCATCCTCCCAGCCCTGGATTCTTTGGGGCTCGTCGAGGTGGGGCCTCCTGGTGATCAAAGGCCGCCGCTCCATAGCGCTCCTAAAACTTGAATTTTTTCGACTTTTAGGAGCGCATCGCGTCGTGAAGCGGTGCGGTACAATGCCTGCGAACGAACGCGTCGGCGCCGTTGGGCGGCGATGCGGGAACACGCACGCAAGGAGCGCACCCATGACCGAGAAGCCGTTCTCCCAGCAGGGAACCCTCAAAGAAAAGCTCGCCGAATCCGCCGCCGTGCTGCGCGGGCGGATGGGGGAGCGCGCGCCGAAGATCGGCATCGTCCTCGGGTCGGGCTTAGGCCCGCTCGCCGAGCGCATCGAGAACGCCGTCTACGTGCCCTTCGGCGAGGTGCCGCACATGAAGCGTTCGACGGCCACCTCGCACGTGGGGCGCTTCGTCGTCGGCAAGCTCGCGGGCAAAGAGGTCGTCGCCATGCAGGGGCGCCTCCACGGCTACGAGGGCAACACGCCCCAGGAGGTCGCCTATCCCGTCTGGCTCATGCACGAGATCGGCGTCCAGACCCTCGTCACGACGAACGCCGCCGGCGCCATCAACGAAACGTACCACGTGGGCGACTTCTGCATCATGAGCGACCACATCAACTTTACCGGGCGCAACCCCGTCGTCGGCACCGAGCCCGACGAGGTGGCGTTCCGCTTCTTCTCGATGTATGCGGCCTACGACCCTGGCCTGCGCGCGCTCGCACGCGAGGTGGCCTGCGCGCACGGCATCCGCGTGCAGGAAGGCGTGTACCTCGGGCTGCTCGGGCCGAGCTTCGAGACGCCGGCCGAGATCCGCGCGTTTCGCGCCTGGGGCGCCGACACCGTGGCGATGAGCGTCGTCGAAGAGGTCATCGCGGCGCGCCATGTGGGCATGCGCGTGCTCGGCATGTCGCTCGTGTCGAACATGGCCTGCGGCATCGAGAGCGCAAGCCCCAGCGACGTCGAGGTGCTTCAGGTGGCGAAGGCCCGCGAGGCGGACTTCTGCACGCTTGTGTCCGGCATCGTCGAGCGGATGTAGCGGCGGCGTTTCAGCGGCATTCGGCGGGCGCCCGTCAAGATGCGGATCCCCCCCTCGAGGTGAGCGCGTGCTGCCGACGGCATCGCGCCGAAGAGGCTCGAAGGGGTCGTGCGGCGTCCTCTAAGCGCCTTGACGTGGGTTCTGACTCTCCTGTAATATGTATTACAGGCAAGGCGAAGGAGGCAGGCCATGGAAAGCCTGATCGCGACCGCGCGTGTGGCGCGTGCGAAAAAGGAGGCCGCAGACGGCGTTCTCGCCGAGATCGGCGCAACGACGTCCGAGCTTATCAACAGCGCCTACGATTACGTGATCCTCGAGCGCGAACTGCCTGCCTGCCGCAACGGGCGGCCCCGTTCGGGCGAATCGTTCGCGCGCTTCGTCTCGGAAAGCACGTGCGCCGTCGATTGGGGAGCGTTGCCGGAAGGCGTCGACTACGACGAGATGCTCCGTTCGGGAAAGCGCGCGGACTATGAATCTCTTGCTTGATACGAACGTGTTCATCGACTACGTTGGCCGCAAGCCGCCTCATTTCGCCGATGCCGAGCGCATTGTCGCAGCAGGGTTCTTCGGCGACGCGACCTTGTGGCTCCCGGCGCTCTCGCTCAAGGACGCGTTTTGCGTGCTCTCCCGATACGTCGATGCGACGCGCGTCCAGCGTGCGTTCCTGAAGGCGTGCGAAGTCGTCTCCCTTGTGAGCCTTACGCCCGAAGAATCGCTGCGGGCCGCGCGCCTTGGGTGGGACGACTACGAAGATTGCCTCGTCGCGCTGTGTGCCGAGAAGGCGAAGGCGGACTATCTCGTCACGCGGGACAAGGCGGGGTTCGCCCGGTCTGCAGTTCCGGCGATAAGCCCGCGTATGTGGCTTGAACGCATGGAAGGCGAGCGCGGCCTCTCGTACGCGGGCGAGAGAGCGACATAATCCTGTTCGCGGTATGGCCGGTATGGCTCGTCAACGCGCTTTCTCGCGTGGAGCCTGGGCGCTTCGAGCGTGTATCGCGCTCTGCGGTGGGGAAACATGGCGGACGGCTGCATCCTGCGCCACCACGATGTGCTCCACACCATGGGCGAGGCCGCCTTGGTGGACGAGATGGCGGAACCTGCCCAGAAACGAGGGGGTTCTCATATGAAGCTTCATCACGGAGCTACGCGCATCGTCGAACGTCTCTTGGTTGATCGCTCGCGCTGCGACACAACAGAAGAAAATCTTTTCTACTACACTTATAAC
>CAZBEP010000191.1:0-3862 GCA_964490925.1 uncultured Eggerthellaceae bacterium
GACGGCTCCTCCGGCATGAACGAGAACCGCGAGATCACCGTATCGGTCGCGGGCACCGAGACCTTCCGGCGCTTCTCTGCGAACCGCCGCATCGAGTCCTGCGAGCTGTTCCATTCGTGGGTCGCGGAGTTCGTCTCCATTTACGAGACGTTCGAGAACCGCGTCCGCCAGCCGCGTTTCGCCATCGTCGACTACCTCGAAAACGGGGTCGTCGACGAGTTCTACCTGTTCGCGCGCATCTTCACGGCACGCGGCTACCCGTGCACGGTCGCCGACGTGCGCGAGCTGACCTTCGACGGCACGACGCTGCGCGATGCGGAGGGCAAGCGCGTCGACGCGATCTGGCGCCGCTGCGTCACCAACGACGTCCTTGAGCACTGGGACGAGTCGCAGCAGATGATCGAGGCCGTGCGCGCGGGCGCCGTCGCGCTCATCGGAAGCTTCGCCGGCCACATCGTCCACGACAAGCAGATCTTCCGCGTCCTGCACGACCCGGCGACCGCCGCCTTCCTCACGCCCGAGGAGGCCGCGTTCGTACGCGACACGGTGCCGTTTACGACGTTCCTCGACGACAAGCACGTCGATCTCGCGGACGTGAGAGCGCGCAAGGACGCCTGGATCATCAAGCCGACGGACGCCTACGGCGCGCAGGACGTCTACGCGGGCTGCGCGAAGGAGCAGGGGGAATGGAACGCCCTCGTGGATCGGTTCGCGAACGGCGCGACGGGGCGGCCCTTCATCGTCCAGGAGTACGTGACGCCGTTCAAGACCGACACGCTGCCGCCCGACACGGGCATCGAGGAGCTTTCCGACGCGGAGGTCGAGACGCGGCGCATGCCGTACAACAACCTCAACGGGCTCTACCTGTACAACGGACGGTTCCAAGGCGTGTTCAGCCGCCTCGGCCCGCTGCCGACGATATCGAAGGACATGCAGGGCATTACGGCGGCGACCGTCTGGGTCGATTGCGACACGTCGGGCGAGCCCGCATGACGGCGCCCGGCAGCACGGCCGCCGAGCGCGCTGTGGCCGTGCGGCGGGTCGTCGGGGCGGTCGCGGCGGCCGTCGGGGCGGTCGCGGTCGCAGTGACGCTCGTGGCCGTCGGCTTCGGCGTCTGCGCGGGCCTCCCCGTCACCACCGAGCTGCTGTCCCGCGCGACGAGCGGCTCCGACGGGACGGCCTTTTCGACCGACGAACTCGTCCGCGCCGCCCTCGCGACGCGCGACTACACCGTCGGCTCGCACGACCTCAAGGCGCTCGGAACCGCCATCGCCGAGATCAACCGGTCGGCGGGCACGCCTTACGCGAGCTTGGGGGCAGGCGAGATCTGGAACGCGCCCGAGGAGTACACGCTCACGCCCGACGCGCTCGACCACCTCGACGACGTGTACGCGGTGGTCTCCGCCGCCGCGCCCGCGCTCGCCGCCGCGGCCGTCGTCGCCGCTGCGGCCGTCGTGGTCGCCGCGTCGCTGCGCGGGGCGCGGGTCGTCGGTGCCGCGCTGCTCGGCGCCGGAGCCGCCGTGGTCGCGGCGTTCGCGGCGCTCGGCATCTGGGCGGCCGTCGACTTCAACGGGCTGTTCGCCGTATTCCATTCGCTGTTCTTCGCGGCCGGCACCTGGACGTTCTCGTACGATTCGCTCCTCATCACGATGTACCCCGCCGCATTCTGGGTGGGGATGGGCGCGGTCTGGCTCGCGACGACGCTCGTCGCCTCGGCCGCCTGCATCGTCGCGGGATTCCTCCTTCGGCGCCGCCGCATGTGACTGCGGCACCGCGCGAAGCCGCCGGGCGCGGGTTCGCGACACGACGGCCGCACCCGTTCGCGTCGCATTTTGGATGAGGACGGGGGCGGCCTGGCTTGCGGCGGCGCCGCCGTTGTCTATACTTGCTATCGCCTTGAGAGCGCAGGCGAGGCGACGCCGAACGGACGCCGAACGCCGGCGCCCTACCGAGATCCTCGAGCCAAGGAGCATCGCACGACATGACCCACACGACGGACAGGCCGGTACGCGTTCGGTTCGCGCCGTCCCCGACGGGGCGCCTCCACATCGGAGGGGCGCGCACCGCGATTTACAACTGGGCGTTCGCCCGCGCGACGGGCGGCGCGTTCGTCCTGCGCATCGAGGACACCGATCCGGAACGCTCGACCGAAGAGAACACGCAGGTCATCCTGCGCGCCATGCGCTGGCTCGGACTCGACTGGGACGAAGGCCCTCAAACGGGCGGCGCGGCCGGCCCCTATTTTCAGACGCAGCGCGCCGACACCTACGCGGCCGCCCTCGAGGCGCTGAAAAGCCGCGGGTCGGCCTATCCGTGCTTCTGCACGAAGGAGGAGCTCGACGCCAAGCGCGCGAAAGCCGAGGCCGAGGAGGGCGGTTACGCGGGCTACGACCGCACGTGCCGCGGCATCGACCCCGCCGAGGCCGCGCGGCGCATCGAGGCCGGCGAGCCGCACGTATGGCGCCTCGCCGTGCCAGAGGATCGCGGCCCGATCGAGTTCGACGACGCCGTCTACGGGCACGTGTCCTTCCCCGCCGACGTCATGGACGACATGGTCGTCGTGCGCTCCGACGGCACGCCTACCTACAACTTCGCCGTGGTCTGCGATGACGCGAACATGGGCATCACCCACGTCATCCGCGGCGACGACCACCTGTCCAACACGCCGCGCCAAATCCTCGTCTACGAGGCGCTCGGGCTGACCCCGCCCGTCTTTGCCCACCTCTCGATGATCTTGGGAGCCGACGGCAAGAAGCTCTCGAAGCGCCACGGGGCAACGAGCGTAGAGGAGTACCGCGACCGCGGCTACCTGCCCGACGCCTTCGTGAACTTCCTTGCGCTTTTGGGCTGGTCGCTCGACGGCGAGACGACGATCATCCCGCGCGACGTGCTGTGCCGCGCGTTTTCGCTCGACCGCGTGACGAAGAAGGACGCCGTGTTCGACGAGACGAAGCTCGACTGGATGAACGGCGTCTATATCCGCGAGATGGGTGCGACCGCGTGGGTCGAGGCGGCGCGTCCCTGGCTTGCGCGCGCCGTGGCCGAGGGTCGCTCGATCGAGCCGGGCGCCCATGTCGTGCCGACCGCGAACCCGTCGGACCCCAACGCCCCGCAGCCCGAACCGATCGTCGTGACCGACGAGACCCGCGCAGCGGCGGCCGCCTACGTCGAGGAGAACGCCGCGTGGTTCGAGGCGGTGTACCCGCTCGTCGCGGAGCGCCTTGCGCGCCTCGACCAGATTCCCGAGAAGATCGCGTTCCTGTTCTGGGGCGCCTCGTGCCGGCTCGACGAGAAGAGCGTGCGAAAGGTGCTTTTGAAGGACGGTGCCCGCGCCGACGAGGCGATCGCCGCCTGCCGCGCCGTGCTCGCCGACGAGGACATCGCCTGGGAGGCCGCCGCGCTCGAGGCCGCCTGCCGCGCGGTCGGGGAAAGCCTCGGCCTCAAGCCGAAGCTGCTGTTTCAGCCCGTGCGCGTGGCCGTCTGCGGAAACATGGTGTCGCCCCCGCTGTTCGAGAGCATCGTGCTCATGGACCGCGCCGACGTGGTCGCGCGCATCGACGCAGCGGTCGCAGAGGTGTACGCGTAAAGAGCGCCCGGCTCCGAACGGCGCGAGGAGCGGGGTGCCCTGCGGCGCCGTTCGTTATTTCGAACCTCGTCCACGTTTTGGAGCCTCGAAACGTGGAAACGGTTCGAAACAAGGAACCGAAATCGGCACGACCCGCAGCGCACTGCCCGCTTCCATCTTGACGATCGTGAACCGCGCCCTGCGACGCGGCGCGGTTCCTGGCCGTCCGCTACGCCTCGACCGCCGCCGGATAGAAAATCGCGCAGCGCTCCCCCTTCTCATCGGCAAGGCGCTCGA
>CAZBEP010000192.1:0-3851 GCA_964490925.1 uncultured Eggerthellaceae bacterium
TCGGCCGGCTCCGCCGCCCGTCGCCGCGCCGCCCGCCGCCGTCTCGCGCGCCGCCCTCCCATCTCCCATACGGGCGCTTGCGGCGCGCCCGTGCCGGCCGCTTACGGAAACCCCGTCGGCTCGAACGCCGCCATCTCGCCCCACGCCCCTTCGTTCTGCTATTATCGCTCGGTCGAATGGCACGGCGGAGGGGGCGGCATGGAGCCGAATATCGAAGAGGTCGCGAACCGCATCAGGGCGCTTCGCGAGGACATGGGCTTCACGATGCAGGAGATGGCAGACGCGACCGGGCGCTCCGTCGCCGAATACGCCGCCCAGGAGTCCGGCGAGCACGATCTGAGCTTCACGTTTCTCTACAAGTGCGCCGAGGTGCTCGGGGTCGACGTCATCGAGCTGCTCACTGGCGAAAACCCCCATCTGTCGGGCTATTCGCTCACGCGCTCGAGCGAAGGGCTCTCCATCAAGCGCCGCGCCGGCTTTGAATACCTGCACAAGGCGCCTCACTTCAAGGGCAAGCTCGCCGAGCCGTTCCTGGTCACGGCTCCCTACCTCGAAGAGGAGCAGGACGCCCCCATCCACCTGTCCTACCACAAGGGCCAAGAGCTCGACTTCGTCGTCTCCGGCAAGATGCGCTTCGCCTACGAGGATCACATCGAGGAGCTCGAGGCGGGCGACCTGCTCATGTACGATTCGGGGCGCGGCCACGGCATGATCGCCATCGGCGGCGAGCCGTGCGTGTTCCTCGCGGTCGTCATGAAGCCCCACGACGAGAAGATTATCTAGGCGTCTGCCGTCCGCGCCCGCGTTCCGGGCGGCTTTTCCGGCAGGCGCCGCACCCGACCTTTTCCGTATCCGGACGGAGCCGCCGCCCGCGGCCCGTCGCCGATCTTCTCGCAGGAGCCGATCACCATGAGAAACATCAACCTCCGCTACGTCACGGAAACCTACGACGACGACGGGCTGCTCGCCGACTTCCAGGTGAGATGCCCGGAGGACTTCAACTTCGGCTACGACGTCGTCGACGACATCGCGCTCGCCGAGCCCGACCGCCGCGCGATGGTGTGGTGCAACCCCGAGGGCGAAGAGCACGTCTTTACCTTCGGCGACATGAAGCGCTGGTCGGACAAGACGGCGAACTACCTCGCCGGCCTCGGCATCGGGCGGGGCGATTTCGTCATGGTGATCCTGCGCCGCCACTACCAGTTCTGGTTCGTGGCGACCGCCCTCGCCAAGCTCGGAGCCGTCATGGTTCCGGCCACCTTCATGCTCAAGGAGCACGACCTCGAGTACCGCCTCGAGCGCGCGGGCGTCAAGGCCGTCATCGCCACCTCGATCGGCGACATCGCCGACGTCGTCGACGCGGTCGCACCCGGCTTCCCGACGCTCGCCGCGCGCATCCTCGTCAATGGCGCGGGCGGCGGCCTCACGCCGCGCGACGAGGAGGGGAAGCTCCTCGTTGGCGGCGACTGCCCGGTAGGCCCGGCGCTCTCCGGCGCGGACGGCGTGTGTGCCGCGCCCATCGAGCGCGCCGGCTGGGAGGACTTCAACACGGGCGTGCGCGCCGCCTCCGAGGACTTTTCCCGCGTCGAGACGCGCGCGGCCGACCCGATGCTCATGTACTTCTCGAGCGGCACGTCGGGCAACCCCAAGATGGTGCTCCACGACTCCGAGTACGCGATCGCGCACCTCGCCACGGCGAAGCACTGGCACAACGTCGTGCCCGACGGCGGGCTCCATTTCACCATCGCCGACACCGGTTGGGGCAAGGCCGTGTGGGGCAAGTACTACGGCCAGTGGCTCATGGAGGCCGCCGTGCTCACGTACGACTTCGATCGCTTCCATGCCGCAGAGATCCTCTCCCTCATCGGGAAGTACCGGGTCACGACGCTGTGCTGCCCGCCTACGATGTACCGCATGCTCGCGTCCGAGAACCTAGACGCCTACGACCTCTCTTCGCTCGTCTACTCGACGACGGCCGGCGAGGCGTTGAACCCCGATCTCTTCGAGTTCTGGAAGGCGCACACCGGCCTTACCATCTACGAGGGCTTCGGGCAGACGGAGACGCCCCTCACCGTCGCGAACCTCGTCGGGTCGACCCCGCGACCGGGGTCGATGGGCAAGGCGGTGCCGCTCTACCGCATCGCGATCCTTGACGACGAGGGCGCCGAATGCAGCCCCGGCCAGACGGGCGAGATCTGCATCGACATCGCGCAGAAGCGCCCCGGCATCATGACGGGGTACTACCGCGACCCGGAAAAGACCGCCGTCGCCATGCACGACGGCTGGTACCGCACGGGCGACACGGCCTGGCGTGATGAGGACGGCTACTTCTGGTACGTCGGCCGCAACGACGACGTCATCAAGTCGAGCGGCTACCGCATCGGGCCGTTCGAGATCGAAAGCGTGCTGCTCGAGCACGAGGCCGTGCGCGAGTGCGCCGTCACCGGCGTGCCCGACCCGCTGCGCGGCAAGGCCGTCAAGGCCACCATCGTGCTCGACGAGGGCTTCCGCGCCAACGACGACCTCACGAAAGAGCTGCAGCTGTGGGTGAAGCGCAAGACGGCGCCGTACAAGTACCCCCGCATCATCGAGTACGTCGACGCCCTGCCCAAGACGGTCAACGGCAAGATCCGCCGCGTGGCCATCCGAGAGGCCGACGACGCGCAGGCCGCGCAGGCTCCGGCGGAAGGGCTCGCATGACGCCCGCCGACGGCGGCGCAGGAGACCCCGCCGAGGCGGTCGTGCGCGCCGCGCTCATGCCGCCGCTTGCCGCAGTGACGGTCGTCGTCGGCCACTACGGCTCGGGCAAGACGAACCTCGCGCTCAACCTCGCCTACGATGCCGTCGCGGCGGGCGTCCAGGTGACGCTTGCCGACCTCGACGTCGTGAACCCCTACTTCCGCTCGAGCGATTATCGCGTGCAGCTCGAGGCCGCGGGCATCCGCGTCATCGCACCCGTGCTCGCCGGCACCGCCCTCGACACGCCGAGCGTGTCGGGAACCCTCGTCACCGCCATCGACGAGGTCGACGCCGCCGCGCGCAGGCAGGCCGCCGAGCTGGCGGGAGGCGCGCTGCCCGACGTCGAGCCGGAGCTTCCGCCGAGCGTCCTCATCATCGACGCGGGGGGCGACGACGTGGGGGCGACCGCTCTCGGGCGCTTCTCCGAGCGCATCGCCGCGGCGCCTCATACGGTGATCGGCGTGGCGAACCGCTATCGCAACCTCACGCAGGAGCCCGCCGAAGCCGCCGCCGTCCTGCGCGAGATCGAGGACGCCTCAGGGCTTTCCGTTGCCGGGATCGTGAACAACTCGCACCTCAAGGCCGACACCTCCGCCGAGACGGTGCTTGCCGCCATCCCCTTCGGCGAGCGGGTGGCAGATGAGCTTGAGCTGCCGCTTCTGCGCGTTGCCGCCCCGATTTCGGTCGTCCCGCCGATTCTTGCGGCCCTTCGGGGATCTTCCTCGGCGGACAAGCTCTATCCTGTCCGCGTGTACGTGAGAACTCCCTGGGAATAGCCGGTTCAGACGACTGCGACCTCGGCAGACGCGCGCGGAGCCTTTCCGTCCGCGCCTGCGCCCGGTTCGCGGCAGCGAGGGGGATCGGCGCCAGCTTTCAGGGAACAGAGCTTTCAGGGAACAGCCGATAAGACGAGAGAAGGTGCATCATGGCGAGGATCATCGTGGACGAGGGCTTTTGCAAAGGCTGCGGCCTGTGCGCGGACGCCTGCCCTCTCCATATCGTCGAGCTCGATCATTCGCGGATCACGCCGAAGGGCTACCATCCCGCGCACTGCGTCGACGACGCTGCCTGCACGGGCTGCGCGTCGTGCGCGACCATGTGTCCCGACGTCG
>CAZBEP010000193.1:0-3851 GCA_964490925.1 uncultured Eggerthellaceae bacterium
CTCAGAGGGGCAGCGCCGCCTGGCGGAGGAGCTGCTCTGCAAGGCGCGCGGAATCCTCGAGGTCGCGCACGGCGATGAACTCGTCGAGCGCATGGTAGTTGGTCATCCCGATGCCGAGGGTGATCGCCGGGACGCCGCGCACCGCGTGCGCGTTCGCGTCCGCGCCGCCGCCCGTGTTCGTCATGGCGGGTTCGAGGCCGCAGGCCCGCGCCGCGCGAACGACGGCGCGCACGATCGGGTCGTCGGGCGCGTAGTCGATCGCCTCGTAGTCGAGGCTCCAGGAAAGCTCGACGCCGCCGCCCGCCCGTCGCGCCGCGTCCCTGCACGCGCGCTCGATCGAGGCGCGAACCTCTTCCGAGCGGGCCTTGTCGATCGAACGGCACTCCCCGCGCACGACGCAGCGGTCGGGAACGACGTTCACGACGGAACCCCCCTCGACGATGCCGACGTTCGCCGTCGTGCGCTCGTCGAGGCGCCCGAGGCTCATCGCGCAGATCGCGTCCGCCGCCATGCGGATGGCCGAGACGCCGTCCTCGGGAGCGACGCCCGCATGGGCCGCCGTGCCGGAGAAGGTCGCGGTGAACCCGTAGTGGCGGGGCGATCCGAGGATGACCGTGCCGGGCGCGCCGCCCGCGTCGAGCACGTAGCACGGCGTGTCGGCATCGAGCGCCGGGTCGTCGAAGGCGGCCGATCCGAGCAGGCTTTCCTCCTCGCACGTCGACAGCACGACGACGATTTCGGGACGGGCCTCCCCCGCCTCGACGATCGAGCGCACAGCCTCGATGATCGCCGCGATGCCCGCCTTGTCGTCGGCTCCGAGCACCGTGTCGCCCGCCGAGCGCACGCGCCCGTCCTCGACGACGGGAACCACGCCGCAGCAGGGCTCCACGCAGTCCATATGGGCCGACAGCGCGATGCGCCCGCCCGCCGTGCCGGGAAGCACGGCGACGAGGTTGCCCGTGTCCGACCCCGTGGCCGCCGCCGACCCGTCGAAGCGCACCGAGAAGCCCGCCTCGGACAGCGCGCGCTCGCAGTACGCGGCGACGGCGGCCTCGCGCTTCGACGGGCTGTCGATGCGCACCAAGTCCAAAAACGTCTCGAGCAGGCGGTCGGCGTTCATATGCGTCCTTTCCACGCCGCGCGTCTCGCGGCGCTGCTGTGGCAGTCGAAGGGCCCTGCGGGGCTATCCCGCCGTCTTTACGATCGGCGCGTAGTCTTTGAGCAGCCTCTTCGTCTGGCCGGTCTTGGCGAAGCGCACGTGAATTTGGTCGCCGTCGACCTTGACGACCGCACCGCGGCCGAACGTCTTGTGGTCGACCTGGTCGCCGACGGAAAACGTCATCGAGGCCGCGGCCTTCTTCCCCGCGCCCCGCGCCCCGCCCCCGCCCGCGCGGCCTGCGCGCCCGCGGTCGGCGCGACCCGCCGATCCGTACGCGCTCGAGCGGCCGAACACGCGCCCGCCGCCCGCCTCGGCGCCCGAGCCGGAGATGCCCCGGCGGCTGCCGCGCTTCTCCCAGCCCGTGCCCTCGAAGCCGGCCGACCCTGCGCCGGAGGTCCGCCGCAGCTCGGAGGGGATCTCGCCGAGGAAGCGCGAAACGGGGTTGGCCTGCGTCATGCCGAAGATCTGGCGCGAGGCCGCGCACGTGAGGAAGAGCTGCGTGCGGGCGCGGGTGATCGCGACGTAGGCGAGCCGCCGCTCCTCCTCGATGCCGGCGGGGTCGTCTTTGCTGTTCATATGCGGGAAGAGCCCCTCCTCCATGCCCGCGACGAACACGCGGCCGAACTCGAGGCCCTTCGACGCGTGGATGGTCATGAGGGTGACGGCGGACTCGCCCTCCGCAAGCGCGTCGAGGTCGGTGCGCAGGCGCACCCATTCGATGAAATCGGCGAGCGAATCGCCCCGCAGGATGCGCGCCGGCGAGCTCGACGGGTCGGGCGAGACCGACGCGCCCGACGGGTCAGACGAGCTCGACGCGCCCGACCCGTCGGACGCCGTCGCAGTCGGAGCCTCGAAGAACTCCTCGTCGCCGCCGGTCGAATGGGTCGCAGCGAACTCGTCGACGACGCTCAGGAACTCCCTCACGTTCTCGATACGCCCGCGCGCCTCGTCGGTGCGCTCCGCCTCGAGGGCGGCGAGGTAGCCCGTCTTGTCGATCACGGCCTCGATGACGCGGCGCAGGTCGCCCTCGCACCCGCGCGCCTCGGCCAGCAGGCTCGCGAACTCGCCGAGCGCGCGACGCGCGGCGGGCCGCAGCTCCTCGTCGACGATGGACGCCTCGGCCGCCTCCATGAATGCAAGTCCCTCGGTGCGCGCGAGGTCCTCGATGCGGGCGACGGTCGTTTTGCCGATGCCGCGGCGCGGCACGTTCACGACGCGCTTGGCGGCGATGTCGTCGGCCGGGTTCACAACGAGCGTGAGGTAGGCCATGACGTCGCGGATCTCGGCGCGGTCGAAGAAGCGCACGCCCCCGACGATGCGGTAGGGCACGCCGGCGCGCAGCATCATGTCTTCGAGCGAGCGGGACTGCGCGTTCGTGCGGTAGAACACGGCGACGTCGTCGTAGGAGACGCCCGCCGCATGGAGCCGCTCGATCTCCCCGGCGATCCACCTGCCCTCGTCGCGCTCGTCGCTCGCGAGGTAGACGCTGACCTTGTCTCCCGCCTCCGCCGTCGTGAACAGCCTCTTCTGCGTGCGGTGCGCGTTGTTCGCGATGACGGCGTTCGCCGCGTCGAGCACGGTGGCCACGCTGCGGTAGTTCTGCTCGAGCTTCACCACGGTCGCGTCGGGATAGTCCTTTTCGAACTCGAGGATGTTGCGGATGTCCGCTCCGCGCCACGAGTAGATGGACTGGTCGTCGTCGCCGACGACCATGATGTTGCGCGACGCCGCCGCGAGCAGGCGCGTAAGCTCGTACTGGGCCTTGTTCGTGTCCTGGTACTCGTCCACCAGGAGGTAGCGGAATCGGCGCTGGTACGCCTCGAGCACGTCGGCGTGGTTCTTGAGCAGCAGGTAGGCGTAGAGCAGCAAATCGTCGAAGTCGAAGGCGTTTGCGGCCTTCAAACGCTCCTGATAGCGCGCGTACACGCGCGCGGCGACCTTGCCCACCGGATCTGCGACGCTCTCTTGAAAGACGAGCGGGACGAGGAGGGCGTTTTTCGCCTCGGAGATGCGGTTCAGAAGAGCATTTGCGGGAAAGCGCCTGTCGTCGACGTCGAGCTCGGCCATGACCTCTTTGACGAGCCGCTTCGCGTCGTCGGCGTCGTAGATGGTGAAGTCGCGCGTGAACCCGATGACCTCGGCGTTGGCGCGCAGGATGCGCACGCACATGCTGTGAAACGTCGACACCCACATGCCGCGCGCCGCCGTGCCGACGAGCGCGCCGAGGCGGTCGCGCATCTCGCGGGCCGCCTTGTTCGTGAACGTGATCGCGAGGACGTTCCACGGGGCGACGCCGAGATCCTCGACGAGGTGGGCGATGCGGTACGTGAGCACCCGCGTCTTGCCGGAACCGGCGCCGGCGAGCACGAGGAGCGGGCCTTCCGTGCACAGCACCGCGTCGCGCTGCGGGCCGTTCAAGGCGTCGATGTCAATGGGCATGAAAGTCCTCTCGCAATGTGCCGCAGGCGGAAGAGCCGAGCCTCGGTCGCAGGTTTCTTGCAAAACGCAGCAGTCGTGCGCGTTGCGAACGGCCCGCGCGCCCTAGAGCGCCGCCTCGCGGATGATCTCGGCCATCTCGGCGACCGGCTTCGCGCCGAGATCGCCCTCGTGGCGCTCGCGCACAGACACCGTGCCGGTCTCGATCTCCTTGTCGCCCATGACGAGCATGTAGGGGATCTTCTGCGCCTGGGCC
>CAZBEP010000194.1:0-3844 GCA_964490925.1 uncultured Eggerthellaceae bacterium
CGCGAACAGCGGGCGCTCGCGGCGGCCGGCACCGCGGCGCCGGACGCGCCCGCGCGGCAGGACGGCGGGGCGGCGCGCGCGGCGGCCGGACGCCCCGCTACAGCCGCACGACGTTCGCGGAGGCATCGGCCTTCCGCAGCGCCTCGACGACCTCCTCATGGCACGTGAGCAGGATGACCTGGCGGTGCCTCGCAAGCTCGGCGAGGGCGGCCGCAGCGGCGGCGCGGCGGGAGGCGTCGAAGCTTGCGAGGACGTCGTCGGCGAGGACGGGCACCGAGCGCCCCACGTTGTCCGCCGCGACGAGCAGCGCGATGCGCAGGGCCAAATAGAGCTGCTGGCACGTCGAAAGCGACAGCCGCGTCGGGTCGAGCGCCGGCCGCACGCCGTCGGTCACGGCGAGCGCGCCATCGTCGGTCACGGACACCTGCGTCCACCGCCCGCCCGTCATGAGCGAGAGCAGGCGGCCGGCCTGACGGTAGACCTCCGGCTGGCTCGCGGACTCCCACGAGGAGATCGACGCCTCGAGCATGCGCTCTGCAAGGAGCAGCCGCGCGAGGTCGCGCTCCGCCTCGCGCTGGCGCGTGCGCGACTGCTGATAGGAAAGCCTCAGCGCGTCGAAGTCGTGCAGATGCTCGGCCTGGGAAAGCTCGCTGCGCAGCTCGCCGCAGCGCCGGTTTAAGCCCTCGCTCGCCTCGAGCAGCTCGCTGCGTCGGCGCGAGCGGCGCTCGATCTCGCGGTCGATGGCGTCGACGAGCGCGTCGTCGGCCAGCCCCGCCGCGCGGCAGAGCCTCGCGCGCTGCTCGCGAGCCGCGGAAAGCGAGGCGTCGACGGAGGCGAGCTCTGCGGCCGCAGCCCGGCGCCGCTGCGCGAGCGCCGCGGCCTCGGCGCGACCGGCCGCCGCGTCGTCGAGCAGCCGGCGCGCCGCGCGCAGCGAACCGCCCGCCTCGGCCAGCCCCGCCTCGGCAAGGCGGACGCCGATCTCGCGATCGAACGAGTCGAGGTCGGCGCGGCACGCCTCGTAGCGCTTCTCGTCCTGCAGCATCGTCCACCGCAGGCCCGCCCGGCGATCCTCGACGGCCGCCGAGTCGCGGTTCGGACGGAACATGAGGAAGAACGCCGCCCCCGCGAGGATCACGGCGAACGCGATGAGCGCCGCGCCGAGGACGGCCGTAGAGACGGCGGCGTGAACGCGCCCCTGCACGAGCAGCAGCGCCACGCCTGCCGCGACGAACACGACCGGCAGCGCGATCGAGAGCGCCAGCTGCGCGCGCCGCTGCCGCGCGCGGAGGGTTTCGCGCCCTTCCGCCGACTCCGCCTCGGCGAACGCGTCGTGGGCCGCCCGCGAGGCGTCGTAGTTGTCCTTCGCCCCGTCGACCCGGTGCTGCCGCCGCGCCCGCTCCGCTTCGAGCGCGTCGATGCGGTCGCGCAGGCCCCGCTCGTCGGCGGCCGAGACGCCCGCGAGCGGGCCGGCCGCCTCATGCTCTTCGGACAGCGCGGCAGCCTCGGCCGCAAGGCCGGCGGCCTGCTCGGAGAGGCGCGCGATGTCGGCGTCGCATTCGGCGACGGAGGCGCGCGTCGCGGCGAGCGCCTCTATCTCCTCGCTTGCCGCCTCGATGCGCGCGGTCATGTCGGCGCAGCCCGGCTCGAGCTCGGCGAGCTCGCGAGCCTCGTGGCGCAGCCGGTCGGCGGCGGCCTCGGCCTGCGCGATGCGCTCGCGCAGGCCGTCCTGCTCGGCCGCGATGCGCACGAGCGAGCGGTCTGCCCCCGCCGCACGCGACGTGAACCCCGAGATGCGCTCCCGGACGTCGGCGAGCACGCGGGCGGGCGAGGTATTCGTGCCCGACCCGGCCGTCAGCAGCTTCGCCGTGATCTCGGTGGTGTTGCGCAGCGACCGAAGCTCGTCGCCCGTGAGGAAGAACATCGTCCGGTACGTCTCTCGGTCGACGTCTTTCACCACCTCCGCATCGCCTATCAGCCCGTCGGCGTTGCGGACGCGGGACACCTCCCAGCGGCCTTCCGCGCGGCCGGGCGCTCCCGCACCTGCGGAGGCCGCGCCTGCTGAGGCTCCCGCCCCGGCCGCCCCGGCCGCGTCGGGGCGCCGCGCGAACACGAGCGCCCCGGCGCGCTCCGCGTTCGCCGGCTTGTACGTGTTGCGCCGTCCGCGCGCCTCTTCCCACCCGAACAGCACGCCGCGCACGAACGCGGCGAACGTGGACTTGCCCGCCTCGTTGCGGCCGAACACGACGTTGAGCCCCGGCTCGAACGGGCCGACGACGAGGTTCGCGGCCGACCCGAAGCTGTCGATGCGGGCGTGGGTGAGAAAGCGGCGCATCAGCGACCGTCCTCGCGGACGAGCAGCTCGAGCGCGAGGGCGCGAGCCTCGTCGGACAGCGCTGCGACGTCGTCGGCCGAAAGCGCGGGCACCTTGAGGGCACGCGCGATGAACTCGTCCTGCAGATAGGCCGCAGCCTCGTCGGCGTCGCGGCGGATCGCGTCGGCGGAGGCGAGAAACACTGCGGGGAACAGCCCCGAAGCGCGCATCGCAGCCTCGTCGAGGGGCGGCCGCGTGGCATCGACGAGCGCGTCGCAGAAAAACTCCGCGTACGAAGAGTTGATCGTATCGCGCATGTCCTCGATCACGCCGGGGCGCGCGAGCGTCGCATGCAGCGGCGTCGTCCCAAAAAGCGTCACGCGCACGACCATCTCTTCGCAGTGCGCCGTCCCGTTCGCGCGGAACAGCTCGCGCTCCACCTTCTCCGTGATCGCGACGAGGCTTTCGCAGTCGGCCACGTCGATGGAAAGCCGCTGCCAGACGACGCTCGCCGTCGGCACGAAGCGCACGTCGGGGCAGCGGCCCTCCTCGAGCGTCACGAGATAGGCGCCGCGAGCCCCCGTCTCGGAGACGTCGCGGCCCTGGACGCACCCCGGATACCCGATGCGCGGGTCGTCGGGGGTGATGAGCGTCCTTTTGTGGATGTGCCCGAGCGCCCAGTAGTCGAGCCCCGCCCCGAGCAGCGCGCTCGGGTCTGCCGGAGCGTTGCGCGGGTCGAACGTGAGCCCCGTGTGCGCGACCCCGACGCCGAACGGCGCGGCGGCGGCGCGAGAACCTAACGCCTCGTTCGCGGCGGCGCGGGTCATCCCCTCCCAGAACGGCACGTCGGCCGGCCACGTCTGGTTGTAGTAGCCGCGCCCCGCGAGCACGCAGAGCGGGCTCCCCTCGCGCTCGTACAGCTCGAAGCTCGGGGCTTCCGCAGAAAACATCGCCGCGCCCTCGGGAAGCTCGCCGAAGTCGCGCTCCCAAGAGGTGTAGGGGTCGTGGTTGCCGGTACATACGTACGCGGGGATCCCGGCCTGGGCAAGGCGGGAGAGCCCCCGGAAGAAGCGGACGTAGTCGGCGTACGACGGCCGCGCGGTGTCGAATACGTCCCCCGCGAACACCGCAAAGTCGACGCCCTCCCTGACGGCGGCGTCGATGAGCCGGTCGAACGCCTCCGGAATCGCCTCGAGAAGGCGGTCCGCCCATGCCTCCGACAGCGCCCGCAGGCCGCGGAACGGCGCGCCGAGGTGGACGTCGGCGGCATGGAGGAATGTGAGGCGCGCGCCCATCCCCTAGACATAGCCCCCTGCGCGCGAATCGTCGAAGAAGTCCATGAACTTCGTATACTCGGCGTTGAACGCGAGCCGGATGTCGCGCGTGGGGCCGTTTCGGTGCTTCGCGACGATAAGCTCGGCCGTGCCGAGGTCGGGGCGGCCGTCGCTTTCGGCCTCGGCCTCGTCCATCGACCGGTCGATGAACATGACGATGTCGGCGTCCTGCTCGATGGCGCCCGATTCGCGCAGGTCG
>CAZBEP010000195.1:0-3827 GCA_964490925.1 uncultured Eggerthellaceae bacterium
AAGCAATTCTGTTCGACACCTCCCGCTGCACGGGCTGCAAGGGATGCCAGGTCGCATGCAAATGCTGGAACTCCCAGCCCTCGCCGACCGGCCTCAACGAGAACGTGTTCACGGGCACCTACCAGAACCCGCCCGACCTCAACGGCCACACGCGCCTCGTCATGGCCTTTTCCGAGCACGAGGGCGGCTCCAAGGGCGTCATGTGGGCGATCGGGAGGCGCTCCTGCCAGCACTGCACCGACGCCCCCTGCGTGTCGATCTGCCCGTCGGGGTGCCTCGAGAAAAACGAGGAGACCGGCATGGTGGAGGTGCACCAGGAAAAGTGCATCGCGTGCCAGTACTGCTCGACGGCATGCCCCTTCGACGTGCCTCATTTCGACGGCATGCAGGGCAAGGTCAACAAGTGCACGGGCTGCCCCGACCGCCTCGAGCACGGCCTGTCGCCGGCCTGCGTGGCGACCTGCCAGCCCAACGCCCTCCAGTTCGGAGACCGTGACGAGATGCTCGCTATCGCGGAGGAGCAGCTCGCGCGCCTGCAGGCCAACGGCTACGAGGACGCCTGCGTCTACGGCGCCGACGAAGTAGGCGGCCTGCACGTGATCTCGGTGCTCAAGTACGGCGCCGAGAGGCACGGGTACGTTTTGAATCCGTCCGTCAGCCCGGTAACGACGCTCACGAACATCATGAAGCCCGTCACCGGTGTCATCACTGGCGTGACGGTGGTCGGCCTGGCCGCCATGGCCGCGCTCGCCGCGGGCTACAAGCGCAAGACGGTGGCCTACAACCCCGAGACCGGGGACACGCTCGACGTCGACACGGGCGAGGTCGTCAAGCATGGCGACAGCCAGGACGGGCAGACGGTGGGAGAGCACATCGCCGAGGCCATCGACGGGTTCAAGGGAGGCCGCCATGACTAGCAGTACGGTTCCGGTTCAAACCCCCGAGCAGGAAGCCTCCAACCGGGCGTTTCTGGAAAGCCGGGCGGGCAAGGACGTCCGCATCAAGCGCAAGTCCAAGCAGGCGCGCATCACGCACGCCGTCAACGCGGTATGCATTCTGCTGCTCGCCTTGAGCGGCCTGTTCGTTTTCGTGCCGCCGCTCACCCAGGCCGTCCCCGAGCAGGTGGTGTTCTTCCTGCGCATGTCCCATCGCGTGATCGGCGTGGTGTTCGTGCTCTTCCCGATCGTGAGCGCCCTGCTCGCGCCGAAGGGCGTGGCGCACATCTTCAAGAACCTGTTCGCGAAGTGGGACTCCGACGACAAGAAGTGGATGGCGCTGTTCATGCCGTACCTGTTCTTGGCCAAGCACCTGCACATGCCCGACCAGGGCGAGGTGAAGAGCGGCCAGCGCTTCGCCGACGGCATGCTGTGGCTGTCCTGCGCCATCATGGCGGTGTCGGGCGTGGCGATGGTGCTCGGGTCCACCGTGTTCGACATGCCCCGGGGCGTCTACAGCGTGTTTTTGCTCTTCCACGACATAGGGTTCTTCCTCATCGTCGTGTTCGGCCTCGCGCACATCTTTTTGGGCGGGGGCATCTTCCAGCCCTATCGCGGGACGCTCCGCATCATGTTCGGCGACGGCACCGTGTCGGAGTCCGACGCCCTCTACCACTGGGGGCATTGGGCTCGCAGGGAGCTTGAGAGTGGGAAGAACGTCGTGAGGAAGTGACGGCTCGCCCCCGGCCGGCGCGCCGCGCGACTCTCGCCGCGCGGAAGCCGCCGTCCCGCGCCCGCTCCGCCCCGGCGGCTCGCGGCTTCCGCCACGCGGAGGCTCGCCCCCGGCGGCGGGTCGGGCGCAGGCGGCCAGGTCGGCAGGGCGTTTGCGGCGTGCGGGCGGGAGCGAGGAGGCTCCCTTCTCCGTACGCCGCCCGGCGGCCCGCCCGGAACGCAGATCCGGGCGGGCCGCTTTGCGTGTTCAGCGGCTTTTCCCTGCTCGATGTGCGCCGCTCCCATCGCCGCAGGATTCGAGTGCCGGCAGAACCGCTACACTGTGCACGCGAAGGGGCGGCTGCCCCGATCCGACTCCGAGCGATCCGTTTCGGACTGAACTGGGAAAAGGACGAGAGGCCATGAATCTGAAGCTCATCGACGCGGCGATCGCCGACTATCGGAAGAAGGCGGACGAGGGGGACGTCGCCCGTCTCGAGTTTTTCCGCGCGCTGTGGGGCGCGCTCGACGACTGCGTGCGCGAGGCGCAGGAAGGCGACGGGGCGGCGCTGCCCGCCTATGCCGCTCCCGATGCGGGGACGGTGAAGCGGGCGGGCGTCGAGGGGCGCCCTGTGTTGGGCGAGGCTCCGGTTACGGTGAACGGGGGCTTGCTCTCGGCGTGCTTGGCGCGGCTTGCGGCCGTCGTGGTCGAGCGCGGCGCGTTTTCCGAGGAGGTAGCCGACGCACTTGCGCAGGCCGATTGGGACGGCGCGGTCGCCGCGACCGACCTGGCGGTTGCCGGGTCGGATCCGAGTGCGTGGCTCGGGTCGTTCTCCGATGCGCTCGCCGACGGCGGCATGGCGGCCGACGGCGCCCGTCTTGCGGCGCTGTTCGCGTCGCTCGCGCTCCGGGTGCAGCTCGAACGTCCCGCGCGGCTCGTCATGGGGGCGCGCAAGGCCGCCGGCGTCGTCGAGACGGCCGGTGGGCGCCCCATGCTGTGTCCCGTGTGCGGGTCGGCGCCGTCGATGGGGCACGTAGGGTCGCACACGGCGGCATTCGAACGCGGACGCCTGCTCGTATGCGCGCAGTGCGGTGCCGCGTGGGACTTCGAGCGCGTGCGCTGCGCGCGGTGCGGTACGCGCAACCAGGCGCACCTTCACTTCCACAGCGTTGAGGGCGACGATGCCCACCGGCTGGAGACCTGTGACGAATGCGACGGCTACCTGCGCGTTCTCTATTCCGAGGACGCGCTCGCCATCTGCTCCTACGAAGTCGAAGACGTCGTGATGGCTCGCCTCGATGCGCTCGCCTTGGATCCGCGCATCGCGGGCGAGGGGCGATGATGACGGGAGACCCCGCAGGGGAAGGCGCGGCGACTCCGGAGCGGGCGGCGGCTCCGGAGTGCGCGGCGGCCTTCCCGGGATGCGCGCAGACGGCGTGCGGGGCGACGGTCTACCTCGACGGCGGGGCGTTCGCGCGCGCCGTCGAGGTGGATCTTCCGTGCGAGCATGCGCTCGACGTGTGCGAGGGCGACCGCGTCATCATGCGCATCACCTGTACGCCCGACCGGCTGCACGAGCTTATCGTGGGCAGGCTGTTCTCGGAGGGGTTCATCGCATCTGTCGACGACCTCGCGTCCGTGGACTTCGAGGACGGCGGGGCGGTCGCCCGCGTGCGGTTCGCCGTGAAGCGTCGCGAGACGGTGGGGACGATGGTCGTCCCGACGTACGGCGTGTCCGGCCGCCCGTTCGCGCCGGGCGAGGTTCGTTCGCGTGTCGAACCGATCCCCTGGCGCGTTGAGGACATGTTCGCCCTTGCGTGCGAGTTCGCGAAGGACACCCCGCTGCACGTCTCGACGGGCGGCGCCCACAGCTGCTATCTCGCGCAGGGCGCGCAGGTGCTCTTCTGTTGCGAGGACCTCGGGCGCCACAATGCGCTCGACAAGGTGATCGGCTGGGCGCTGCTTTCCGGCGTCGAGCTTGCGCAGTCGCTCGTGTTCTCGAGCGGGCGCATCCCCGCCGACATGGTGGGCAAGGTCATCCGCTCGGGCGTTCCCATCCTTGCGACGAAGGCCGTGCCCACCGAGCTTGCCGTGCGCATGGCGCGCGAGGCGCGGCTCACGCTCATCTGCCAGACGCACCCCGATTCCATCAAAGTGTTCAACGACCTGCGATAGGCGGG
>CAZBEP010000196.1:0-3815 GCA_964490925.1 uncultured Eggerthellaceae bacterium
TGATGCGCTCCTGGTGCGAGATGATCACGATCGAGCGCCCGTCGCGCGCCTCGTGTATGTCGCGGAACGTCTCGGTGAGGCGATCGAAGCTCCATAGGTCGATGCCCGCCTCCGGCTCGTCGTAGATTGCGAGCCTCGGATCGCGCGCGAGGATCGTGGCGATCTCGATGCGCTTCACCTCGCCTCCCGACAGGCTCTTGTCCACCTCGCGTGACAGGTAGCTCGCCGAGCAGAGCCCTACCTTCGACAGGTATTCGTTGCAGGCGAGCATCGGCAGCCTCTTGCCGGCCGCGATGTCGAGGAGCTTTTTCACCTTCATGCCTTTGAAGCGGGCCGGCTGCTGGAAGCCGTAGCCGATGCCGAGCTTGGCGCGGTCCGTGACGCCGAGGTCGGTGACGTCGGCTCCGTCGAAGAGGATTCGGCCGCTCGTGGGTTTCTCGATGCCCATGATAAGTTTTGCGAGCGTCGATTTGCCGCCGCCGTTGGGCCCGGTGATGACGGTGAAGCGGTCGTCGCCGATGGAAAGCGACAGCCCGTCGATGATGCGCTTGGTCTCCTGTGCGCCTTCGGAGATCGGCACCTCGAATACGAGGTCTATCAGTTCAAGCATTGCTTTGCCCCTCGCTCTCGTCTTATTGCGGTCAGCCTATCGTTGTGCAGCGCGGTATTCGTCAAGCATTTCTTCGAGATCTGCGGCAGGCTCCGTAAGGAGGTCGACGGGGGGGATGCCGGCGGCTGCCGCAGCGATGACGCCCGCATTGCCGAACACGCACACGGCGCCTTCCTCGGCCGTGCGCACGACCGCCGGCGCGAGCGCACGAACCGCTGCGGCGTCGGCGGCGATCATCTCGGCGCGCGAGCGGGCGCGGTCTTGCGGAGTGCGGCCGGCGATGGCGTCGCCGGCCTGGCGACGCACGATGTCGCGCGGCTTCTTCGGCGCGTCGACGCCTGCGACGGAACTCACGACATAGCCGTCCATCTCCTCCTCGTCGGGGTCGAACGCGCCGATCCAGTCGCCGGCGGCGCGGTAGCGCGCAAGCGTCTCGTCGAGGTGCGGATCGCGGTACGAATAGAAGCGCAGCGCCCCCGCGCGCGCCGCCTGGAAGCCGGCGCCGTACGCGCCGCCCTTCACGCGCACCTCGTTCCAGAGAAAGTCGTAGGACAGCGCCCGTGACGCGATCTGCCACACGCCCGTGTACGGCTCGTTCGCCGCGCGCCGGTCGGCCGCGCGGGCGGCGTAGACGACGTCGGT
This sequence comes from uncultured Eggerthellaceae bacterium, assembly GCA_964490925.1. Taxonomy (GTDB): domain Bacteria; phylum Actinomycetota; class Coriobacteriia; order Coriobacteriales; family Eggerthellaceae; genus CAZBEP01. The sequence continues at coordinate 1,253 of CAZBEP010000196.1, forward strand.
CGGGACGGCGAACGCCTCGCGCGATCCGGGGAGCGCGCGGGTTGCGGCGCGACGGCTGCGCGGCGCAGGGACGGCGGGCTCGACGGGCGGCCCGCCTGCGGTCGGGCGCGGGAACGCTGCGGCGTCGGCCTCGACGAAGCGGGCGAAGTCCTCCTCGGATCCGCCGAAGCTCAGCAGGAGCCGATCAGGCGAGAAGATGCGCGCCGCGAGGTCCGAAAGGCGCGCGGCGAGTGCGCCTGCGGACGCGTCGAAGTCGGCGAGGGCGCCCTTGAGGAAGCGGTAGAACCCGACGCCGCCCACGAGGTCGCGCAGGGCGCCCGCCGGCGTCACGTGCGCCTCCGCCCGTGCGAGCGCGGCGCTGTGCCCCGCGTTCGCGAATCCCTGCTCCATGCCGACGCGCTTCTGCACGAGCGCGTCGGAGATGCGCGCGGTGTCGGAGAACTCGGTCTCGAGCATGATTTCGCGCACGATCTCGGTGAGCGATTCGACTTTCTCGGACAGCGCGCTCGCCCCGACGACGAACCGCGGCAGCGCGGCGTCCGCGTCGGCGGCGTCCTCGTACGTCTCGAGGAAGAACGACAGCGCGCCGAGCTCGTTCTGCACGAGCGAATCGACCTCGGCCGCCGTGCGGCGCGCCGTGCCGAGCTTGCCGAGGACGAGCGCGAGGACCGTCGCGTAGGGGAGGTCGTCGACGGGCAGGTCTGAGATGTCGTAGTAGCGGTACGCGTACGCGATGCCGTGGGTTCGCACCGCGTGGTAGACGCACGGCTGTCCGCCCGCGTCGACGACGCGGTAGGGGGGCTGCGCGGGCGCCTCGCCGATGTCGGCGCGCGAAAGGCGCGGCAGCGCGGCCACCGCCTCGGGCGCGTCGGGGGCCTCCTGGGCGCATCGCAGCGCAGCGGCATCCGCCGCGATGCGAGTTCGGTCGTCGTCGGAAAGCGTTGCGGCGATCTCGGCGAGGCGTGCGGCCTCGGCGGGCTCGCCGGCCGGCTCGCAGGGACGCAGCTCGACGCTCGCGCGGTGGCCGTTCTCGAGGAACAGCTCGGTCAGAAGCCGCTCGAAGTACCCTTCGTCGACCGCCTCGCGCAGCGCGGCGAAGTCCTCTTCGTAGCGCAGGTGCGACGTCGCGTTCGCGTCGTCGTAAAGCCATCCGGCCATGCTGCTGACGGCGAGCGCCACGCCGTCGGCGTAGCCGAAGTCGTGCTCGCGCAAGGCGAATTCGGCGCTCGCGATGGAGCCGCGCAGGATGTCGCGATCGATGCCCTCGCGCGCGAGCCTCTCGCAGGTTTCGCGCACCACCTGGGAGAGCGTGTTGAGCGTGCCCGGCTTGGCGTTCTTCGTCTGGATGACGACGAAGGGCTGCAGCAGGCCGTCCGCCAGAAACGCGGTCGCGTCGTCGGCGATGCCGGCATCGAGCACCGCCCGCTTGAGCGGCGACTCGTTGCTGCCGAACACGGCGTCTACGAGGACGTCCGCCGCGACGAGCCGGCGCCGCTCGGATGCGTCTCCCACGACGAAGCCGAGGCCGCACATGGCGTTTTCGGGCGCGGTCTCCATGGTCCGCACGACGCCTTCCGCCGCGACGGGCGCCTGGCGCGAAAGCGGGTTCGGCGCGCCGACGTTTTGCGACGCCTGCTCGGCGGCGCCGGGGGCAAGGTAGTCCTCGTCGAGGAACGCGAGCATGCGCTCGAGGTCGAGATCGCCGTACAGGACGAGGTAGCTGTTGTCGAGGCGGTAGTGGCGCCGGTGCGTGTCGAGGTACGATGCGTAGGTGAGGTCGGGGATGCTCTTCGGGTCGCCGCCCGATTCAAACCGGTATGCCGTGTCGGGGAACAGCGCCGCCGACAGCGCGTCGTAGAGCACGGATTCGGGGTTCGACAGCGCGCCCTTCATCTCGTTGTACACGACGCCGTTGTAGCGCAGCGCCCCCTCCTCGGACAGCTCGTAGTGCCATCCCTCCTGCTCGAATACGGTGCGCTTCTCGAAGATGGCGGGGTGCAGCACCGCGTCGAGGTACACGTCGGCGAGGTTCATGAGGTCTTGCATGTTCGTCGAGGCCACCGGGTACATCGTCTTGTCCGGGAACGTCATCGCGTTGAGGAAGGTTTGCATCGACGTCTTGAGCAGGCTCACGAACGGCTCTTTGACGGGGAACTTCCGCGAGCCGCACAGCACCGAGTGCTCGAGGATGTGGAATACCCCCGTGTCGTCGGCGGGCGGGGTCTTGAACGAGATCGAGAACGCCTTGTTCGCGTCGTCGTTGGCGAGGTAGAGCAGTCGCGCGCCGCTTGCGTCGTGGCGCATGCGGTATGCGGTCCCGTCGATTTCGGGAACGTCCTCGACGGCCTCGACGGTGAAGCCGTGTGCGCGCTGCCCCAGGGATGGTTTCATGGCGGGTGTGCCTCCTGCGTTCGGACGCATGCGGCCGCTCCGTCTCGCGCCGAAAGCGGGCGACGGTATGCGGCGACTGCCTGCGGCCATCTTCCGTGTTTCGCAGGATAGAATAGCATACCGGGTCGCCCGAATGGCCGGCGTGCGCCGACGCCCCCCGGCTCGACGCTCG
>CAZBEP010000197.1:0-3814 GCA_964490925.1 uncultured Eggerthellaceae bacterium
GAGCCTCCCGATGCGTGCGGGGGCACCCGGAGCGGCGAAAAGCAGGGGCTTCGCGGGACGGAGCCACGAAATGCACCCGATGCCGGCATACGTGTCCGAGTTCTTGTAGGAATCTTGTCCGCAAAAAGCCGGCGGCATATCCAGAATCCACGAACAGGAGATGCTACAGGCGTTCGAGACTCCTTCTCCTCGCCGGCAGCGCAAACGCGCTCGTGCGACGCCTTTCGCCGAAACCGTCATCGAGACGTCGCGCTCAGGCCAGTTTCCCTCCGCTCATGCTAAGCGTGCGGTCGCACTTCTCCGCCATTGACGTATCGTGCGTCACGACCACGAGCGTCTTTCCCGCCTCCCGGACGGCGGAGATGAGCGAGTCCATGACGGTTTCCGCCATGCGCGCGTCCAGCGAGCCCGTCGGTTCGTCGGCGAGGATAAGGCTTCCCGGCTTGAGCATGGCCCGGCCGATCGCAACGCGCTGCTTCTCGCCGCCTGAGAGCTCGTTCACGACAGAATCGAGCTTGTCGGAGGTCGAGAGCCTCTCCAGCACCCTCTCGATGGCGTCCCCCTTCTCCCTTTTGGGGAGCTTCGTGTAATGCAGGGCGAGCATGAGGTTGTCTCGCACCGTCCTCGAGTCAATGAGGGCGAACGACTGGAAGAGATAATTGATTTCGCTGCGGCGCAGAAGCATCGCCTGCCTGGTTCCTATCCCCGGAAGCTTCTTCCCCGATAGGCGGACGCTGCCTGAGTCGTACGTCTCGAGCAGCCCCAGGATGTTCAGCAGCGTCGTCTTTCCGCACCCGGACGGCCCGGTAATCGCGACGGCCTCCCCCCTTCCGATGGAGAGATCGAGCCCGGAGAGGACGCGATGCTTCCCATAGGATTTCGAGAGAGACTCGATCTGAAGGTACGACTGCATCGCTACTCCTTGGAGACGGTTTCCAGTACGACGGCCACGGATCTCCTGCGCGATATGACCGCAATGACGAGGTTCGAGATGGCCAGCAGGGCAACGCCGACGAGCACGCCCGCGCTGCTCCCGAAGAGGGCGCTCGCGCCAACGCCCAGCAGAGCGGCAATGGTCACGAACAGGATTTCCCGACGGTACAGCTCCCACGTTCCGAAGCCCAGAACGTACTTCACGGAAACCTCCCGGGCGCTTACCCGGTTCACCACGTCGACGAGGCATGCGACCATGACGGAGACGGTGGCCGCCAAGACCGCCAGAACCACCGAGAAGAGCGCGAAGAGTTCTTCGAGGCTCTTCCGCAGGCCGTCGATGTAGTTTCCCACTGTGGCGAACCGGGCGTCCGCCGAGCCGCCGATCCCCGCCCTGCCGTCGGCGTCGAGCAGACTGGATGCCGCGCGCTCGTCGAGCTTCACGTACGCGTTCTCCAGGCCGGAGGCGACAAGGCTTTCCGACTCGAAGGGCACCATGTTCTCAGCGGTGACCATCGCTATGACGAACCCGCTTGACGTGACTGGTTCTTCAGAGTCCGTGCTCCACGTGAAGAGCTCCTTGCCGGCGTCATAGGAGACGAACTCGTACTCGGGGCTCTCCATGAAGGGGGTGACGATGTCCGACTCATAGGGTCTCCGCGCGGCGACGAGAAGATCCCTCATCTCGTCCGCCTCGTCCTCGCTCAGCGTGTCCGGCAAGAGGTAGACACGTACTCCCTGCTCGGCTCTCTCGATGAGGTCGGCGGGGACGTCCACCCCTGCCCGCTCGAGGTAAGAGGGGGATGCAGCGAGGTACCAGAAAGGCTCGAGCGTCGTGTCTGAGCCGACGTACGCCTGGATGGTCGCCGTCTTGAAGCGCCTGACGTTCGCGAGGTAGACCCCGTCGTCGCGCTCGTGCTCCGCGTACCAGGAGTACATGTCCTCGGAGAGCTCCATAGGGTTGCCGTTGAATCGGGCGCCGCCGAGTTCGAAATCCCTCACCACGTACCACCCCTCGTACTCCTGCCACGCCGAGCGCGTGCGGGCAAGGTCCGCGTACATGGTGAGGGGCCGGTCTATGTAGAGGCAGCCACCAAAGATGGCGACCAGGCACACGAGGTAGACCGCAACGGCCAGGCCGTAGAACCCCCGCCGAGAGTACCGCTCGCAGATGGCCTCGACCGGCCTCACCGAGACGAGCGGGACAACGGCGAGCGCTGCCGCGACGAGCACCGCAGCGACTGCGGGCAGCACGGAGGCGAGGGCAAACCCCACGAAGGCAGCGTTCACCGCAAACCCGTCCAGGATGACGAGCGCGCCCAGCATCCCGATCGGGATGAGAGCAAGGAGCTGGAGCGCCTGCGGGGAGAGAAGCTCGCTCGCGAAGTCGGCCTTGCTCCACCCAAGCATGAGGTGCACTCCCAGCGTCTTGAGCTCGAGCAGCGAGCGCGTCACCATGAGCAGGCAGAGGACGAGCGAGAGGAGCGCGAACGCCCCCGCACAGAACAAATAGATCAGGCCGAGATCCGAGGCGGAGCCGGACGTCTCCGTGGTCAGAGTCTCGGGAGTCACCCCAATGGCGGACGATAATCTATCTGCCAGTGATTGGAAATCGCCGTCGCCTAGGTTGAGGAGCACGCAAGCGCTCCCCAGGTCGCTTCCGGAGATCATCCTGTCGACGCGGAAGTACAGGCCGGAGCGAATGCTGGGCAGCTCGGACGCTCGCGAGAAGGCGTCGTCCCCATACCCGGCATAGCTGTCCGGGTTCCCGGAGGCCACGCTCCTTATGAGGGCGTCGTCTATTACCGTAGTGCCGAGAAAGACGAGGGGGTCGACCTCCTCCCCTCCATCAACCGACAATGACAAGACACTAAACGTGTAGAGGGTTGCGCCGGACTGCAGAAGCTCGTCATCTCGACTCATCGCGGCAAACCCGTCCTCGCCCGCGAGCAATCTGAGCTCAGAAACAAGGCCGTCCTTCTGCCCGTCGGTCAGCTGCGAGGTATATATGGTCGGATACTTCGAAAGCCAGTCGTCAACCTGCCAAGAAACGAGGGCTTCAAAGACCCCCTTGGAGCAGATCATTGAAGAGGTGCCCAGTAGTACAATTAAAAACAAACTCGCAGTATGCCAGGCCGCTTTCTTCATTGAGCACCGCCATTGATGTTCATCGCTTATCTAGTCGACTAGTCGAACGGACAACAAAGCGCATCGCCAAAAGCCAAGGGACACTACCCCCTACAGTTTCAGTATGCCTCAAGCGCGACGGTTCCGATGAAGCCCCATGCTTGGGCAAGCGTGCCGGGCTCTTTCCAACCCGACACATATCCATTGCAGGACGAGTGGCGCTCGCAGGCGCTTGAAATTGCGGTCGGAGAACCCCAATACTCCGACATTTCGTCCATAATTCCAGAATACCGCGCTCCCCTTGTAGTAGACGGCATCGGCCAATGCGATCGCCGGTGCGCTCACACGCATCAGGCGACATAGCAGGACGATAACGATTGATTTCTTGTCCTTCATAGTCGTCTCCGTTCTCAAGCAATGGCGACGCTTGAGAAGCAGGTTATCAAATGCTCTTTCAATGGAGACCTTAGAATAAATCTTGACAGTTAGACGTATATGTAAATTCGATGAACGATAGGGCACGCTCCATGAACCGGCAGCGTATGGGTATGAAGCCTCGCCGGTTCACTCGTGCGAGGGGCGATTGCCAGCGTTGAGTCCGGCATTGAGTCCGTCGCGGCGGCGGCGAACATGGAGCCATCGAAGCCCCTCGCCGAGCGAGCGGTCGCCATCCGGGACGCGCGCACCGCGTCCCTCAAGAGGCGCGGATGCAGCCCGGCATTCGACCCGGACGCCGCGCGGGGCGGGCGGGGCG
>CAZBEP010000198.1:0-1226 GCA_964490925.1 uncultured Eggerthellaceae bacterium
TCGTGAACCGCCCGCCCATGCTCGTCTGCGACGAGCCGACGGGAAACCTCGACCCGCAGACCTCGCGCGGAATCATGGACCTGCTCGAGCGCATCAACCGCACGGGTACCACGGCGCTCGTCGCCACCCATGACCGCGAAATGGTCGACAACATGCGCCGCCGCGTCATCGCGCTCGACCGCGGCCATGTGACGCGCGACCAGGATCGGGGGGTGTACGGCTTCGATGTCTAGTATCGCCTACTTTATCCGAGAGGCGTTCAAGGGCTTCAAGCGCAACCTCTCCACGGCGCTCGGATCCGTCATCACGACGTTCCTCTCGCTGCTCATCATCGGCGTCTTTTTAGTGTGCGGCGTCATCGTGAACAACATCATGGCCTCGGTGGAAAGCCAGGTCTCTATCACGGCCTACATTTCCGACGACGCGGCGGAGGAGGACATCGAGGCCGTGCAAAGCTACATCGAAGGGCTCGACTACGTCGATTCGGTGAGCTTCACGACGAAGGAGCAGGCGCTCGAGAACTTCACCGCCTCCTCCACGAACTCCGAGTACATCGAGCAGCTCGACGGCGACAACCCGCTTCCCGCCTCGATCAACATAGAGCTTACCGACCCCGAGCAGGTGAGCGCGGTAGTCGACGAGATCGCCTCGTATGAGGGCTTCCAGGAGATCTGCGACGATCCGGACGACCCGTCGAACTCCCTGCTGTACGGCCAGGGCACCGTCGAGCGCATGTTCCAGTTCATCGACTACGTGCGCTACGCGGGCATCGCGCTTATCGCCCTGCTCATCTTCATCGCGCTCGTGTTCATCAACAACACCATCCGCCTCGCCATCCTCGCGCGGCGCAAGGAGATCGCGATCATGCGCCTCGTCGGCGCGTCGAACGGCTTTATCCGCGGGCCGTTTCTGACCGAAGGCGCGCTGCACGCCATCATAGGCTCGCTGTTCGCCGTCGGCGTGCTCGAGCTTGTGCGCAACCTGGTGCTTCCGCGCATCAGGGAGGGGATTCCGTTTCTGCCGCTCGAGATCGACGCGCACATGTTCGCCTTCATCTACGCGGTGCTTGTGGCGGCGGGCCTGCTCATCGGCCTGATCGGCTCGGCGCTCGCAATGCGCCGCTATTTGAAGGTATAGGGTCGCTTTTCAGGCTCGGCGAGATGCCATGGTGAGGCATGCTCGCTTCGGAGCAGGGCGTGCTGCCGCACGGAGGCGCTGCGGCGAGC
>CAZBEP010000198.1:1326-3811 GCA_964490925.1 uncultured Eggerthellaceae bacterium
GGCGAGCCGGCGGCCAAGCGAGCCGGAGGGTCTTTGCGACGGGTTCCCTCGTCGCCCGTGCGGGGGTAGGGCATGGCGCGTTCAGGATCGCATGCTCGGCGCAAGCCGAAGAGCCGCCCGCGCGGCGTGCTGAGCGTGCGGCGGGCAGGCTATGGCTTCGTAAAGACCGCAGAAGGCGAGTTCTTCGTGCCGGCGTCGAAGATGGGCGGCGCCTTCGACGGGGATCTCGTGGAGGTGGCGCCCGCCGATTCGCGCGGCGGGCGGGGCGGCCGCGCAGGCTCGCGGGCGCGCGGCTCGGGGGGCACGGGCGGTTCGCGCGGCTCGGGGGGCGCGCGGGCTGCCGAGCGGCCGACGGCGCGCGTCGTGCGCGTCATCGAACGCGCGCATGACACCGTGGTTGGCCGCTACGAGGTGGCCGAGCCTTTCGGCGTCGTCGTGCCGGAGGACCCCCGCATCGGCCACGACGTATTCACCATGCGCGCCGACAATCCCGACGTCCCCGACGGGGCGATCGTGCGCGTGCGCATCACGACCTTTCCGAGCCGCCACACTGCCGCCACGGGAGTCGTCGAAGAGGTGATCGGCGACGCCGACGACGACGTGCTCATCGACCTCATCGTCGCTCGCCACAAGCTCGAGACGGCCTTTTCCGAACCCGCGCTCGCCGAGGCCGCCACCGCTGCCGTCGACGTCGACGATGCCCTCGCCTGCGGCTATCGCGACCTGCGCGACCGCCTTGTCGTCACGATCGACCCGGCGGACGCCCGCGATTTCGACGACGCGATCTCGTTGGCTCCGCTTGCCGGCAGGCAAGCGGAGCCGCACGACGCTGCGGGACGCCCCTCGCTGACTTCGCTGGCCGCAGGGGCGCGGTGGCGGCTCGGGGTGCATATTGCGGACGTGGCGCACTACGTGCCGTGGGGATCCTCGATCGATCTCGATGCGCGCCGCCGCGCGACGAGCGTCTATTTGGCCGACCGCGTGATCCCGATGCTGCCCGAGGCGCTTTCCAACGACGTGTGCTCGCTCAAGCCCGGCCTGCCGCGCCGGACCATGACGGTCGATATGGCGCTCGACGAGGACGCGCGCGTGCTCTCCGTCGACGTCTATCCCGCGATCATCGAATCGAAGCGGCGTTTCTCCTACGACGAGGTGCAGGCCGTCCTCGACGGGGCGGACGGCGCCCCTGCGCTCGACGCGGCGACGTCCGACCTGCTGCACGGCCTCGCACGCATCGCGAGGCGGCTGTTCGCGGCCCGTGTCGCGCGCGGCGGGCTCGAGTTCGCGACCGCCGAGGCGAAGGTGCGCCTCGACGGCGACGGGCGCCCGACGGGCGTCGACGTCCGCCGGCGCACCGAGGCGACGGGGCTTGTGGAAGAGGCGATGGTTCTCGCGAACGAGTCGGTGGCGACGTATCTCGAGAACCGGCGCCGCCCCGGCATCTTCCGCGTACACGAGCGGCCGTCCCCCGACGCGCTCGCGGACCTCGTCCCGGTGTTTCAGGAGTTTTCCTGGTGGGCCGACGTCGATGCCGACCGCTTCGTCGCCGGCGACGCCTGCGCGCTGCAGGACGCGCTCGCGGCGAGCGAGGGCCGCAGCGAGGGCGAGCTCGTCTCGATGCTGCTGCTGCGCGCCCAGAAGCGCGCCGTCTACAAGCCCGCCTGCGAGGGCCACTACGGCCTCGCGCTCGGGCGCTATGCGCATTTCACGAGTCCGATCAGGCGATATCCGGATCTCGTCGTCCATCGCATGCTGAAAGCGCAGCTTTCCGGCGAGCCCGCCGACTACCGCGACCAGGCGGAGGCGCTTCCGTGGCTTGCCGAGCACTCGTCGGAGATGGAGCGCATCGCCGACGCCGCGGCGCGCGAGTCGCAGGAGTGCAAGCTCATCGAACTCATGCAGGCCGAGGTGGGACGCGCGTTTTCCGCAGTGGTGTCGGGGGTGGCGTCCAGCGGCGTCTACGCGCGGCTCGACAACACCGTCGAGGGCTTCGTGCCCGTGCGCGAGCTCGGCGACGAGTATTTCGCCCTCGACCCGCAGCGCCGCTGCCTCGAGGGCGCCGAGACGGGAAGGCGCTACCGGCTCGGGCAGCGGATCGCCGTCGTCGTGCATGCGGCCGAGCCGCGCACGCGCACGCTCGAGCTGCGGCTCGCCAAACGCGAGCGGCACGAGAAGCCGAAGCGCCGCAGGCGGAAGAGCCTGTCGTGACGGCCGCCGCCGGCGGTGGGGGCTGGCGGCAGGCGGCTGGCGGCTGGCGGCTGGCGGCTTGCCCGAAAGCTTCGGCTTGGGAGGAGTTAGCCTCGGCTTGGGAGGATCTTCAGCTCGCGCACGCATGGGGCCGCCCGCCGAGGCCCTTTTTTCGCGGTTTGGGAGGAGTTAGGGTCGGCTCGGGAGGAGTTAGCCTCGGCTTGGGAGGACTCTGGCGGCATCGGCATCAGGTCACCTGGGGAAACGCCGCAGGCGAGCCGCCCCGGCGCGCCATGCG
>CAZBEP010000199.1:0-3799 GCA_964490925.1 uncultured Eggerthellaceae bacterium
ACTGAGCGCGGCCGACGCGCCGCGCGCGTGAGGAGGGGACTTCGGCGCGTGCCGAGCACGCGTTGCCGCGTCGCCCGCGCTCAGTCTGCGGCGCCGTCCTCCGAGAAGGCGCGTGCCGCCCTGTCCATGCCGAGCCCGAGCTTCCAGCATGCGATCGCGGCGACGACCCCGACGGCAAAGACAGGGACGGAGCAGTAGATCCAGCTTCCCGTAGCGGTTTGGATGGACGATATGACGTACGGGGCGACCGAGGCGGCAAGGTATTTCCCAACCAGGTCGTACACGGCCAACGCCATCGAGAGCACCGGAGGCGAGGAGGAGAACAGCGGCAGGCACACTTGGCAGAACTGCGGCACGCCTCCCAGGATGCCGACGCCGGCGGCGAACAGCCAGGCGTGCCACGGCTGATCGAGGAAGAACGCGGTCGACATGCCGACGAAGTACACGGTCAGCATCGCCGCCACGATGATGCCGCGGTGCTTGAGGAAGTGGGAGACGATATAGCCGAACAGGATGCCGCTCGGGATCTGCATGAAGAACAACAGCGAATCGATGTCAGACGCATGGTCGTTCGTGATGCCGCAGTTGTCGACCCAGATCATGTTGCTGAACGGCGAGAACCCGCGCTGTCCGATCGTGAACGCGACCATCACGATGATGATGAGCCAGATGTTGGCGTTTCTCAAAACGACGCCGAGCGGCGCCCGCTCGGCCTTCTCCGGAGCGGCCACCGAAGCGCCGGGGCGCTCGTGCACGAAGAAGAGGAACAGCGCGAACCCGACAAGGCACATGACGAAGCAGCCGGCGAACTGGCCGTGCCAGCCCCCGAGCGGGATCGTGATCTTGGACAGCTGGAGCACCGTCACCTTGGCCAGCGACGTCATCGAAGCAACGATCGCGATGGGAACGCCCTGCTTGCCTGCAGGGAACCACTGCGTCACGATCACGATGCTGAGGATGGGAGGGACGACGTAGCCGACGCCCTGGAGCATGCGAATCGCGACGAGCGCCTCCGAGCTGTGCGACGCCTCGGGGATCGCGCCCCATAGAAACGCGACCAGAAGCACGACGTACCCGACAAATCCCACTGCGCGCAGCCCCCAGCGGTTTATCGCGAAACGTGCGAGTTAAGTTTACCGGGATTGAGCCACCCGATGTCCCTAGATGAGGCTATCGCGCAACAAAAGTTCCACCTGATCTCTTAATCGCGGGTGATCTTCTCGCGCTGTTTTGAATACAGCTGCAAACGGCAGCGTGAAATAACCGTGCGCATACATATCGCGCGTTTTGACGGCAAGCCTGAGGTCGGTAGACGGGTGCTCTTGGAAAAAAGCGTCGCTCAGTCGTTTTGCCAGCTCACCGACGTTGATCGCCGTCATTGCGGCTGCGCGCTCCATCGTTTCGCCCTGCAATAAAGGATCCCTCGTCTGCGCCCTCGAGCAACGCATCGAGATACGAAATCTCTGATACGATCTTTTCGAGGATGCGCCTATCCCTTTCGTTCATACAGAGGGATCACCACCTCGAACTGGAGAAGCGACCCTTGCGGAACAGGATCTTGGACGATATCGACCGACACGCCCAAAGAAGCCTCCAGGCTTGTGAGCACGGCAGCAAGAGTGAACAGGCTCACCACCGGAGCGTCAAACGAAACAAGCAGATCGACATCAGAGTCGTGACGCGCGCAGCCGTTCGCGTAACTCCCGAACAAGGAGGCCCGCTCGATCCGCGCTCCTTGCAAAGCGTGGGCGTTGTACTCCCTCACGGCGCACGGCACGCGCTCCTTCAGCTCATCAAGCGTGTAGAGCGGCATAGACCCACCTCCATTTTGCCCGAGAAACCCGCAGGTCTGCCTCTATTGTATTGCGGGCGCTCCTCTTACTGCACCGCACGGCGGACGGACAACCGGTTGCCCTCGCTCCGGCGGTCTCTGGCGGCGTATGCCCTTATGTCGAGGGACTCCAACCGAGACTCATGAAGACCAACCGACTTCCATTATATGCTGCAAATGTTTCATATTAATGATACTATTGCAGCATGAAAGCATTAGATGCCCTCAACATACTCAACGATCTCTCGGCCTCGCAGCAAGGCGTGTTCACCGTGGCCCAGGCACGCGGTCTTGGCATCGAGAGGCTTGAGCTCTTTCGCCTCGAATCGCACGATCAGATAGAGCGCATCGCGCACGGCGTGTACCGCTCTTGCGCGGCTCCCTCATCTAGGGAGGAAGACGTTTGGGCAGCATGGCTTACGCTCTACCCGGAAACGCCTGCCTGGAAGCGTCGGCGCGATGGCTCGCAGGGCGCGGCATCCCACGGCACCGCTGCGTGGCTTTTAGAGCTCGGCGAGCTGGCTCCCTCACCCATAACCTTCACGACCCCCGTCAGAAAGCAAACGCGGCGAGGCGACGTGCGCCTGGTGAAAGCGCCGCTTTCCTCCGCAGAGGTGATGATAGTCAAAGGCATACCCACGACAGCCCCGACGCGAATCATTCTCGACCTGCTTCGCGACAAGGAAGACCTGAGCCTTGTCGCCAGCGTCTTCAGCGATGCCAGAAAAACCTATCGCGAGATCACAAGCAGAACCTTTGCCGACCAGGTAGACAAGCTCGGCGGGCACTACGGTTTGAAGAAAAACCACTCTCTGTATGAAAGGCTGGGAGGAGTAAGATGACAGACAGCCCCTATAGAACTCCTGCCGAATTTGACCGGGCAATCAAGAAAGCCGCAAACAAAGCGGAGGGTGATGCCGGAGAGCGTTATCGGCAAGCCCTGCGCGACCGCTTTCTCTGTCGCGTGTTCTCCGATCCCGAGAGACGCTTCATCCTCAAAGGGGGAAGCGGCTTGCTTGCTCGCGTACCAAATGCTCGAGCGACACGTGATGCGGATTTCGCAACGCGAAAAAAAGAGAGTCCTGATGAAGTCGTGAGCGCGCTCGATACGCTGCTCGCAATTGACATGGGTGACTTCTGCCGCTTCGCGCTAACACAGCGCGAGGAATCGAGAGACGACAACGGATACTCGAGATTGCTGAAGTTGCGTTACGCTACCTACATCGGAGACGAGGAGAAAGACCCCGTACTCGTTGATCTATCGCTTGATTGCGAAGTGACACTTCCGCCTGAAAAGCTCACTCCGGCAAACAGACTGAACGTGCCAGGACTCACTACACAAGACTACTTCGTTTACTCGGTCGAAGATCAGCTTGCCGACAAGCTCTGCGCAATCATGGAGACTCACCCCGGAGGCTGGAGATCGTCTAGGATGAAGGATCTTTTGGATGTCGTCACATACGCACTTACTCAGTCGCCTTCAGGCAATGGTCTCAGTGCGGCAATCGCAAACGAGTGCGCCCGCCGTTCGATGAGCATGCCGCAGAAATTCGAAGCTCCTGACGAATGGAGAGCCGGATACCGATCTTTCGCCCGAAAAACCAAAACATCTGAGAGCTACCAATCCTTCGAGCAATCATGCAGCTTGGTTTCGAGCTTGTTCAATCCTGCGCTGAAGGGGCGAATCGACAACAAGAGATGGAATCCCAATACTCTCACATGGGAATAAGCCTTGAGTTTTAAAATCACAACAGGGCTTCCGAGTCGGTTTGGCACCTGCTCTTCCTTAAAAGGAAGCTCTGCGAGAGCCAGCATGCGTGCGTGCGCGAACCGGAGTTCCTCGAGGCGCTGGCGGGGGTCTCGAGGTTTGCGCGTCGAACTCCCGAAGAGGTCCATGTCGTGTCCATCAGGTGTCTGACGGTGTGGGAATGTAGGAATCTTCTCGAAGCGACTGTACCCTGATATGAG
>CAZBEP010000200.1:0-3798 GCA_964490925.1 uncultured Eggerthellaceae bacterium
GCTTTCAGATCCCCACTCCGGTCGGCGGCTATGCGCCCGACTGGGCGATCGTGTTTGATGCGCGCGCGGTCAGGCATGTCTTTTTCGTCGCGGAGACGAAAGGCTCGATGCGAACGCTTGAGCTGCGCGGCGTCGAGCAGGCCAAGATCGCGTGCGCGCGCAAGCTCTTCAACGAAATGAGCGATGCCGAGGTGCGTTATGACGTCGTTGACGGGTTCGAGTCGCTGCTCTCCGTCGTGAACGGCGCGTGAGCGTCCTGCGCCCCGGAAGGCGCCCCTGCGCATCGAGGGAGTCTTGCGACACAGCGGTCGCTCTGCGGCATAGCCTTTGGCTGGAGCTTTGGTCGCCTTGCGGTCAGTTGCGGTCGCCTCATTGCCCGAACCCAACGCCGTCCGTCTGGGCGCCTGGGCGGTCGAAGCGGATGACCATGGTGTTGGCGGTTTGGCGGTTTGGCGGTAGCGGAAAGCGGCGCCTGCGGCATCGCGGCTCTTTTTGATACGCGGTATTCCGGTGCCGTACTGCTCGATCATGTCCGAGCGGAAGAGCGCTTGCGCGATGCTGGGGTCGCGCTGTCTGGAGTCTTTGCCTCGATGAACTTGCGTACCGCTTTCTCGTCGATGTCCGAGAAGGGCCTGCCTGAAGGCAGCGAGCCCCAGGGCGTTCCGCAGTGCGCTCTGTTCGCCATCGCGGTTTGGAGCTCTGCTGCCGTCATCGCCTCGTTCGAGGTTCCGACGCGGGTGAAGTAGCGGCCGTCTGCGGAATACGGGGCGTCCGTGCCGGAGAACGCCACGTGGATGTACGTTGCGCCGCCCCCTGTTTCGAGTCGTTCGATCATCGGGAACCGCCCCTGCGAGCGGCGCGCTCGTGCTTGTTCAGCATGGCGCAGATTGCTCGCAGAGCTTCTTTGTGCTCGTCGGTCGATTTCTTGAAGTCGACGGTTTCGCTCTTGTTGCCGAGATTCATCCGCGCCGTCCTCCCGATTATTGCTTCCACCAAGTCAGATTATGCGTCGGATTCGGTGGCGCGTTGAGGAGGCAGCCCGTTCGTTCTCGGCCGTTGCCGCTGCGGCGGGAGGAGCCATGAACGACACGAGAAGCTTAGCCCATACCAAATGGAACTGTACATAGTGCGTGGTGCACGCTTCTTGATCGTGAGAAGATGGAATAGAATGCTCAGTGCGTAGGCTCGAAGGGAGGTTTCCGACAATGTCGAATGGCTGCGGACAGTTTACTGCCGTCTCGCTGTTCTCCGGTGCCGGCGGCCTTGACATCGGGTTCGAGGACGTGGGGTTCAACATTGTATTCGCCAATGAAATAGACAAAAGCGCTGCGGAAACCTGGCGGGTTAATCGTCCGGGCAGCGAAGCGATGCACGAGGGCGATCTTCTCGATTACATCGACCTTTTACCCGACTACAAAGGATCGGATGCCGTTTTTGGGGGGCCTCCGTGCCAAGGGTTTTCCGTGGCGGGAAAGATGAACCCGGACGATCCAAGAAGCAAGCTCGTCTGGTCTTTCCTCGAGGCGGTCGAGAAAGTTCAACCGCAGGTTTTTGTTATCGAGAACGTTCGGGCTCTTGCGCGGTTGAGCAGGTGGCAAGAGGTGCGGAATAGCATAGTCGGCCATGCGTCGGATCTTGGTTACGATTGCAATTTCGAGGTGTATTCCGCTAGCGACTACGGCGTTCCGCAGAGCAGGGAGCGCGTCGTATTCTTTGGGATCAGAAGGGATTGCGGAAGCGCTGAACAATTCTTCAGCCTCATGGAGCGGAAGAAATCGAAACCGAAGCTTCTCAAGGAAGTGCTTCTAAGCGCCGGGGAGTACGGAACGGAGCAAAACCCGCAAACATGCACGTCCCACGTCTCTCTTGCGAAGCATCCCGTTCTCCGCAAGAGTCCTTATGCGGGGATGCTCGTGAACGGCGCCGGTAGGCCGATGAACCTCGAGGGGGCGGCTCATACTCTTCCTGCGTCAATGGGCGGCAATAAAACTCCCATCGTTGACGAATGCGCCTTGCGCGAAGGCAGAGAAAACTGGTTCGAGGCGTATCACAGACGATTGGTGGCCAAAGAAACCACCCCTGACTCAGAAAACGTGCCCGACACGGTGAGGCGCCTGACCGTGAAAGAGGCCGCCCTTCTTCAGACGTTCCCTGCGAGCTATACGTTTGCAGGGCCAAAAACCGCTCAATACAAGCAGATCGGAAACGCCGTCGCCTGCAATTTTGCAAAGGCCGTCGGCGAGTCCGTTGCGGAGCTGCTTCTATAGGGCCTCAATCCTCTGATACACCCAGCTCATGGCTTCGGGCGTCGCATGGACTTTCACCATGGTCTTTTCCAGCAGGGAAAAGACAAACGGCGCGTCGAGGTCGTATTGCGTGGTGAAGAAGTAGTCCAGAAGCGCATCTATGGTGACGACTCCGATCACCATGCCCTTTTTCTCATACTCGGCCTTGGCGTCGTTGAAATAGCGATGGACCTCATCGGTTAGCGAGCTCGCCCTTCCGGCTATGAAAAGCATCGAAGGGGCGCCGCATCTGTAGGCGGCCTTTGCCGCCTTTTGAACTTCCGCAGCTGTAAAAGGCTTGTCTTTCAGCTCGACTGCAAGGCAGGGACTCCCGTCGGGATTGTAGATATCGAGATCGCTCATCTGATCGCTCGACGCACCGGATTGGTTCACCGGATGCGCTACGACCTTATACCCTTCTCTTTCGGGGTGCGTAACAGAGAAAATCGAATGCGCCACCAGGAGCAAGGCGAGGCCGCCGTAGTTTTTGTCTAGCAGGGAATCCATGAAATCACGCGTGGAGAACACATCGGCAGAGACGATGGCAGCTGAAAACGCCACCGCCTTCTCCCTTTTTGCTTGGGCGGCCAGTAAGCATTCCGTTATGAAGTAATCGAGGCATTCTCTGGCGCCGGTGGAATCGGTAATCAGCGGGAGGTTATCGCAAAGCAAATGTAACGCCCTCTTTGGATCTCCGCCTGCTGATTTGTTTTCTTTACTCAGGCGAAGGTGGCGGCCCGGGTTGTTGACCAAAGGATCCTCGTTGCTTCCGTCGAGCGCATCATCGAGAAATTCTTTCTGGAATTTGTAAACGACGCGGCTACAGAGCGACCTTGCATCGTAGGCGCCGTCCGAGGCATCTCCCGCTTGGAGGGAGAGGATGTCGATGTTCTCGTTGGTCGCCTTCGCCGTAAGCGCCGTAAGCAATATGTAACGATACGTAAGGCAGTTTTTCCCGCTGAGCACGAAATCGATCGTCGGCTTGATCGAGCAGAGAAGCTGCGGATCCTTTTTGACCCGTCTCAAAGAAGCCAGCAATTCGTTCATTGCCAATGTTTGGTCGACTGTTTGCTCCAATTTAGCCCAGCCTCCGTTCCGCGTTGTTGCAAAGCGAGCGATTTCCAAATTACGATACCCTATTACGGGCTCTTCGGGGGTTTGCGTGGGTGAGCAAGCGGCAAAAACAAAAGACGACACGGGGCTTCTCCAGTAAGGTTGTTCCACCGCGAAACCAGCCTCCGAAGAAAGGTGGAAGAGTCGTTCCCGCGCCTGCGAGCGGCGCGCTCGAAAGGCCGGCCGGCGCGGCAGGCTCGGCGTGTGAGGCGACCCGGCGCGGCAGGCTTGGCGCGCGAAGGCCCGGCGCGCGAGGGCCTGGCGCGGCAGAAAAGGCCCTTACTGAACGAATATCGTTCAGTAAGGGGTCTTTTTCTGCCGCGATTCTCCAGAAACCGTCCCTGCCGAGCGGCTGCTCGGGCGCCGCGCCGCCCCGCGGCGAAGGCCGACTCGCGAATCC
>CAZBEP010000201.1:0-3781 GCA_964490925.1 uncultured Eggerthellaceae bacterium
CAAAAAAGACATAGCGTATCTGGAAAAGCGCGGCTTCGACTGCTCGTCGCCGGAAGCGAGCTACGTCGTCGAGCGCGTCGGCATGCACCGGCTCGAAGCTTATCTGCCCGTCGCGTGGGCAAACGCCAGGGCTATATCGTTCATAGACGGAAAGGCGGTCGAGCACGGCGACCCGCCGTTGAAGGAGGCGCACGACCTTCTCACATACGACCGCCGCATGCAGACCGTGATCTTGAGGTACATAGGCATCGTCGAGAGCCAGTTTCGCGCCCGCTATTCCCGCGCCATGTCCGCCCTGCACGGGGACATGGCGCTATACGACCCGGCCTTGTTCCGCAAAGAGGAACGCTGGGCGCGGGCGATGAGGGACGCGTCGAGAGAGATCGCCCGCAAGGCGAACATGAGCCGGGCTGTGAGGCGCGCCCTTGACGCAGAAGGGAAAGCCCCTGTCGGCGTAGCCGTCGAATACATGACGCTCGGAACCCTCTCGAAGCTCTATGACAACACGTCCGATCAGGCGGTCGTCGATTGGGTCGCGCACGGAATGAACGCAAGCGCGAGGGAGCTTCGCGGATGGCTGCGGACCGTCGCCGACGTTCGGAACGTCTGCGCGCATTTCAACCCGTACGCCGTGCGCAGGCAGATACCGACGACGCCGCTCCCCATAAGGGGCTGCGAGCTTTCGAACAGAAGCCCGTTTTACATCTTCCCCCTCCTGGAGACGCTGCTTGAATCGAGCGACGCAAAGCTATTCGACGATCATAACCTCGACTATTCAGCCCGCATGATCTCCGAGGCGACGGCGGAAACCGTTAGCTTCGCAAAGCTTTACAGAGCGACGGCGCACGCACTGGGCGTGCCGAAGAGGTTCCTCAAACCGTCGGTCGCGACGTGGGAGGGAACAAGGAAATAAAGGCGCGACACGGGAAAGAAGCTCGAACGCCCCTCGTGCGGGAGCTTAAGCGTCGAGGCGGTCGCTCAGCAGAACAAGAAGATGCATCGGCAAAGGGCCTGTCGGCCTTGCGCTCCTGGGGCCTCTGGGCGCGGTCGCGGGGCGGCGGGCGCGGGGCGCGTGGCGTGGGACGATGTTCAAAAAAATCTCCTTGTTTGGAGGTTTTTTCTTGAAAAAATCTCCGTTTTCGTCTTTTATTTTAACGTACCGACTCGGAGCAACGGCAACTCCGGCACCGCGATGCGTCCGGCGCCTCGGCAGACCCGGTACCAGGCACCCGACGGGGTCGCACGGAACACCTCCTCGGCGCCTGGCGCCGAAGGCAGCGCGGCGCCTCGAACCCCAGCAAGGAGGACTCCGTGGAGCGAAAGATCGACAGCCGCCTTGCCGCGTGGAAGGCGCGCAGCGACAAAAAACCGCTCATGCTGTTCGGCGCACGTCAGACGGGGAAAACGACCTCCGTGCTCGACTTTGCACGGCGATGCTACGGCGACGTCGTCCACATCGACTTCTACAAGCAGCCGCGCATGAAGGCAGCGTTCTCCCAGAGCCTTGAGCCGGAAAAGGTCGTCGCGGCGCTCGAGGCCCTGCTCAACCGCGACATCGACGCGAAAACGACGCTCCTGTTCCTCGACGAGGCCCAAGAGTGCGACGAGGCGATCACCGCGCTCAAGTTCTTCCGCACCGACATGCCCGAACTCGACGTGATCGCCGCAGGCAGCCTGCTTGGAGTCCATGTCTCCCGAGAAGGGTCGTTCCCCGCCGGAAACGTCGATATGATCACCATGCACCCGATGGACTTCGAGGAGTTCTGCTGGGCCGTCGGCCAAGCCCGCTCTTTCGACCTCGTGCGCGACTCGTTCGAGACGGGTTCTCCGTGCCCTGTCCACGACGCGATGCTCGACCGCTACCGGGACTACCTTTTGATCGGCGGCATGCCCGAAGCGGTGAGTGCCTGGAGCCGCGAGGGCCGGCTTTCGCGCGTGCGGGAAATTCAGCGCGACATCCGCACCGCGTACGTCGCCGACATGGCGAAATACGCGACGGGAACCGACGCGGCGAAGATCGTCGCATGCTGGGAAAGCCTGCCCTCCCAACTTGCGAAGGAAAGCGGATCGACGAAGTTCACCTGGACGACCGTCGAGACCGGAGGCAAGGCGCAGCGCTACCGGGGCGCGGTCGATTGGCTCGTCGCGTCGGGAATCGTCAGCAAATGCACACAGGTGTCGGACGGGGTCGCGCCTCTTGCGTCGTTCGAGAACGCAAGCTCGTTCAAGCTCTATGCCGCCGACACGGGACTGCTCGCAAGCGCATACGACGCGATGCCTGCGGACTTCGACGACACAGACCGGCGAAGCGCCCGCTTTCGCGGGGGGATCGCCGAAAACTACGTGATGCAGCAGCTGTGCGCCTCGGAAACGAAGGCGTACTACTGGGGGGCGCACAGCACGCACGAGGTCGAGTTCGTCGCGCGGATCGGCGATCACGTGACGCCCATCGAGGTCAAATCGGGCCGTCGCGTGCGATCGACGAGCGCGCAGCGGTTCGCCGAGCGCTACGGCTGCCCCTCGATCATCCGCCTTTCGCAAAACAATTTCGGCGAAGAGGGCATCGTGAGAAGCGTCCCGCTGTACGCTGCGTGCCTTGTCGAGGGAGAGCCGTAAAACGGCGTCGCGCGGCTTCGCGAGAGCCGCCGCCGTCTCGCCATGCCCCGCCGCGCGCCTCGCAAAAGACGAGAGGCTTCCGGCACGAGCCGCGCGCCCTTTGGGAATCGCCGCCTGCGCGCCGAAGCCGCGCGCTTTAGGAATCGCCGCCTGCGCGCCGAAGCCGCGCGCACTGAAAGCAAGGAGGAGAGCCGATGCAGATGCCCGGACTTATCACCATAACGCCCGGCCAGACCGACCTTATCGAAGAGGTCGCCGCGTTTATGGGAGAGAGCTTCCTCGAGGAGTTCTGGACGGCAACCTACCTTGAAGCCCTCGACCCGCTCGCCTTAGACCCCGAGGCGGCCGCTGCGCGCAAGCTTGCGGTGTCGCGCGAGATGATGCGCGCCGAGTTCGCGCACGGGGCGGCGCACGCCTGCGCGTACGCGCTGCCCGACCGCGCCGGGGCGCTGCTCGGCTTTCTTGGCAGCGAGCTGGCCGCCCAGGACACGACGTGGGAACGCATCGAGGAGGAGGCGCGCGCCGAGCTCGCCGAAAGCCTCCTCGCCCCCGCCGAAGCCGCCGCGCTTTCTGCGCGTGGCGAGGCGATGAAACCGATCTCTCATTTCGGATGGGGGGCCGAAGAGGCAGCCGGGTTCGGCTTTGACGACTACCTCTACTTCGCCGCCTGGGCGGTCGCGCCGGACAAGCGCGGATCGGGAGCGTTCCGGCGGCTCGTTAGCCCGCCGCTTCGTTTCGCGGAGAGACGCGGCATCCCGTGCTTTCTCGAATGCTACGCAGACCATCTGATCTCGCTCTACGAGCACATCGGGTTCGAGGCGTTCCGCGTGCTCTCGGATCCGGCGTTTCCCATCAAGCAGACCTGCATGGTGCGCCTGCCCCGCTAAGCCGTTCAGCTCCAATGGCTGTTTGCGTCTGGGGAGCGCGACGTGGGCGGGGCTCCCGCAAGGGAAACGCCGATCGATCGCTTTCGCTCGAATCCGTCCTGCGCCTGAAGCGTTTGCGCCCGAAGCCGAAGTGAGGTACCGCGACCTGCGTCGATGAGGCTTAAGCGCCAGGAGATAAGGTACGGGGCTCGAAGGCCGGAGTGGATTGATCAGCGTCTCCCAAACGCTACGCAGATACCCAATCGATGTTCGAAACGACACCGAGGCGCTCTCTTCCT
>CAZBEP010000202.1:0-2401 GCA_964490925.1 uncultured Eggerthellaceae bacterium
CGTGTGCGCAGTCGCGCTCGCCCTTGCGCTTGGCGGGTGTTCAGGCGCCTCGACGAACGACGCGGATGGAGACGGCGCCTCGGCGGACGCGGCGGCGACCGAGCGCGAGACCCTCACGGTGGCGATGGAGCTTGCCTACCCGCCGTTCGAGACGCGCGACGAGGCGGGCAACCCAAGCGGGCTTTCGGTGTCGTTTATGGAGAGCTTCGCCGAGGCGTACGGATACGACCTCGTCATCGAGAACACGGCCTTCGACGGACTCATCCCGGCCTTGCAGACCGGCATGGCCGACGCCGTTATGAGCTCGATCACCATCACCGATGAGCGCGAGAAGCAGGTCGACTTCACCGACCCGTACGCCGTGGCGCAGCTCGCGATCCTCGCCAACGCCCAATCGGGCATCGCCTCGATCGACGACCTCAACCAGGTCGGACGCACCGTCGCGGTAAAGACCGGCTCGACCGGCGACGTGTACGCCACGAACAACCTGACGAACGCGACCATCGTGCGCCTGTCCGACGAGAGCGCCTGCGTCGCGGAGGTGGTGCAGGGGCGCGCCGACGGTTTCCTCTACGACCAGCTCACGATCTACCGCAACCAGGCGGCCAACCCCGATGCCACCGAGGCGGTCTACATCCCCTTCCAGGACGCCGAGTACTGGGGCATCGCGGTGCAGTCGGGCGACGACGAGCTGCGCGAGCAGCTCAACGAGTTCATTGCCGCGTGCAGGGAAAACGGAGAGTTCGACCGACTGACCGAGGAGTACCTGGCCGACGAATACGCCGCGTTCAAAGAGCTGGGATTCCGGTGGTTCTTCGACTTCGACGAGGCGGACGAGGGCGCCGCGAGCGCAGACGGCGCGTCGTAGGAGGCGTGACGCGGCATCATGGCCAACCCCTTCGTCGCAGAGCCGAAGCGACCCGCCTCTCCGCTCAAAGCGGCGGGGAACTATCTTGCCGTCTGTGCGGCCGTGATCGCGTTTTTCTGGATGTCGCTCGTCATGGCGGGCGTGGCGCTCAACTTCGACTTCGTTATCCAGTACCGCGTGCGCATCGTCGAGGGGTTTCTGCTCACGATCGGCATCTCGGCGGCAAGTCTTGCGCTGAGCCTTGCCATCGGGCTTCCAGTGGCGGCGGGGCGGGGCTGCCGCGTGCTCGTGGTGCGCTACCTGTGCGACCTCTACGTCAAGATTATCCGCGGAACGCCGCTGCTCGCGCAGATATACCTGTTCTTCTATGTCGTGGGGACGGCGTGGGGTGTGGAGAACCGCGTCGTTGCGGGTGCGATCATCCTGTCGGTGTTCTCCGGCGCCTACATCGCTGAGATCGTGCGCGGCAGCTTGAACTCGATCGACGGCGGGCAGCTTGAGGCGGCGCGCGCCGTGGGGTTCACGCGCGCGCAGACGGTGCGCTACGTGATCGCGCCGCAGCTCGTCACGCGTACGCTGCCGGCGCTCACGGGGCAGTTTGCGACCATCGTGAAGGACTCGTCGCTTTTGTCGGTCATCGCGGTCATTGAGCTCACCCAGACGATGCGCGAGATCAGTTCGACGAACTTCAACCTGTTCGGATGCTATCTGTTTCTCGCGGCGCTGTACCTGTGCATCACTATGCCGATCATGTTCGTGAGCAAATACTTCGAGAAAAGGCTCGACTATGCGCATTGAGATGCGCCGTCTTACGCGCAGCTTCGGCGACACGACGGTGCTCGACGGCATCGACTTTTGCGACGACGTGACCACGCTTGCCGTCATCGGGCCGTCGGGCGGGGGCAAGTCGACGCTGCTGCGCATCCTGTGCGGGTTGCTTCCCCCTTCGTCGGGCGAAGTGCTCCTCGACGGCGAGGAGGTTCCGAAAGACGAGGCGGCGCGTGCGCGCTTCCGGGCGACGCTCGGCTTCGTGTTTCAGGACGGCGGGCTGTTCCACCACTTGAGCGCGCGGGAGAACGTGGCGCTCCCGCTGCGCGTCGTGCACGGCATGGCGGCCGAGGAGGCGGCTGCGCGCGCCGATGCGCTTCTCGAACGCTTCGGTATGGCGGGCGAAGGCGACAAGTACCCGGCGCAGCTTTCGGGCGGGCAGCGCCAGCGCGTCGCGATCGCGCGGGCGGTGGCTCCGGAACCGAAGATGCTTCTGCTCGACGAACCGACGAGCGCGCTCGACCCGGAGTACACCACCGAAGTACTCGACCTTCTGCGCGGCCTCAAAGAGGACGGCACGCACTTCGTCGTCGTGACGCACGAGATGGGGTTCGCGCGCCACGCCTGCGACAAGGTGGCGTTTCTGTGGGGCGGCAAGCTGCTCGAGCACGGAGACAGCGCGCGGGTGTTTGCCCACCCTCAGACGCAGGAGCTCTCCCGGTTCTTAGGGAAGCTGCTCGAGTGGAGCGTCTAGGGGCTTTCCGG
>CAZBEP010000202.1:2501-3757 GCA_964490925.1 uncultured Eggerthellaceae bacterium
GGTTCCGCCAACCTGCGGATTTCGCTTTCCGCCTTCGGCGGAATGCGTGCGGGGTACGCGGCGTCTCCGGGGTCTCCATGGCGGGGTTTCTCGCTGATTCTGGGTCGACCTGCGGTTCTTTCACTAGTGCGGCAAGATGACTGAGGCGTGGTTAGGAAAGGGCAGGGGTTGCGAGTGATAGGGATCTTGTACGAGTCGAGCGAATGGTCGGACTTCAAGCTCGCGGCCGAGCTTGCCGAGCGCGGGCTCGAAGTGCGGATGATCGACCTTGCGTTTGGCGATGCGCGCGACGACGAGGCGATCGTCGTGGCGGCGTGCGCGTGCGACGCACTTGTGAGCCGCGTCTTTGCGAGCGCGGTGTTCCGCGGCCATGCGGCGGCACATGGCCGCATGACGGCGATCGTCGCGGCTGTCGAGTCTCGCGGCATCCCGCTTGTGAATCCTGGGCGCGCGCACTTCTTCGAGATCGACAAGGCTCGTGCGGCCCGCGCGCTCGCTGCGGTTGGCATCGACGTGCCGCGCGTCCAGGCGCTCGGCCGTCCGGGCGAGATCGACGCCGGCGCGCTCGCGTATCCGGTGATCATCAAGCCGAACTGCGGAGGGCGCACGACGCACACGGCCCGCGCCTGCGACGTGGCCGAGGCGCACGCGTTTCTCGCGGGTGCGCCCGACATTTCGTTCGTCGTCGAGGATTTCATCGATCCCGAGCGCGGCTTCGTCACGCGCGTCGAGCTTGTGGACGACGCTATCGCGCTCGTCGTTAAGCGCAGCGTGGTCGAAGGCGGGCTTTCCGCCTACCGGCTGGGTTCGACCTACGAGTTCTACGCCGACTGTCCGTTGGCGGTGCGCGAAACGGTCAAAGCGGCAGGCGCGGCGCTGTCGATCGAGTTCGGCAGCTTCGACGTCATCGAGTGCGAGGGGCGCGCGTACGTCATCGACGCGAACGCGGTGTCAAACGTGTCGCCCGACAACACGGAGACATTCGGCGGGTTCGACCTCATGGTTGCCTACGCCGAGGCGATCGCGCGCCGGATCGCGGCGCGATAGAGGGAAGGGTCGGTGCATGCGCATACATCCACGGCCACATGCGCCTCGGCATCGAGTCCCTCATATAACCCTCATATAACCAAGACGGGGACGGCCTGCACGTTTCTGGTCACGTAGCATGGCTCGGGCATCTGACAGATGACGTGCCCGAATCCTACCTCGTAGTCCGATATGCCGTCGAGGCAGCCGAAGCTTTTGACCGCGTTTAG
>CAZBEP010000203.1:0-3706 GCA_964490925.1 uncultured Eggerthellaceae bacterium
CCGAGCGCTACATCATGGACATCGCGGGCGTGCGCGTGATCTGCTCCTACATCCACGATGTGTACAACCTCTTCGAGCTGCTCGGGCACCAGGACGACCTCGAGATCGTCACCGTGAAAGACTACATCGCAAACCCCAAGCCAAACGGCTACCGCAGTCTCCACGTCATCGTGCGGGTTCCCGTGTACTTCCTCGACCAGAAGGAGCTCGTGCCCGTCGAGGTGCAGCTGCGCACGATCGCGATGGACTTCTGGGCGAGCCTCGAGCACGACCTCAAGTACAAGTCGGTCCGCGAAGTCGCCGGCATCGACTCCTACGACGAGCTGCGCGACTGCAGCAAGGTCATCGAGGACGTCGAGGCGCGCATGCAGATCCTTGCCCGCGCGCTCGACCCGGAAGAGTAGCGGCCGCACCCCGCCGCTTCAGCCCCGCCGCCCCGCCGCCTCACGGCGGCCGAAAAGCCTGCCCCAGACGCGACGAAGCCCCGCCGAGGCGGGGCTTCGCAGACGAGAATCGCAGAAAGGCCGTTACTCGGCAGCGGCCTCCGTGTAGTTGCGCGTCACCGACGAGTCGACGTCGACGCCCGGACTCATCGTCGAGGACACGGACACCGACTTCACGTACTTGCCCTTCGCGGCGGAGGGCTTCATGCGGATCACTTCGTCGTAGACGGCGCCGTAGTTCTCGGCAAGCTGCTCGGCCGTGAAGCTCTTCTTGCCGAGGATCACGTGCGCGATGCCGTAGCGGTCGGCACGGTACTCGACGCGGCCGCCCTTCAGCTCCCTGATGGCCTTCGCGACGTCGTTCGTGACGGTGCCGAGCTTCGGGTTCGGCATGAGGCCGCGCGGGCCGAGGATCCTGCCGAGGCGGCCGACTTTCGCCATCTGGTCAGGCGTCGCGACGGCGGCGTCGAACTCGATCGTTCCGGCCTGGATGTCGGCCACAAGGTCGTCGGAGCCGACGATGTCGGCGCCGGCCTCCTCGGCGGCCGCGGCGTTGGCGCCCTCGGCAAAGACCGCGACGCGAACCGCCTTGCCCGAGCCGTTCGGCAGGCTCACCGTGCCGCGCAGCTGCTGGTCGGCCTGGCGGGTGTCGATGCCGAGACGGAAGTGCACCTCGACGGTCTCGTCGAACTTCGCCGTCTCCATTCCCTTCAAGATCTCGAACGCCCTGATCGGAGGGACAGGAGCCTCGGGCACCTGCTCGAGCGCCGCAAGATAGCTCTTTGACCTCTTCTTTGTCATGTCACATCATCCTTTCGTGGTGTTGGCGGGCGCGGCCGCGCCCTTCCACTTCCCTATACGCTCGCCGCTCGGGCGAGGCGCCGCAAAGCGCGCCTCCCGACGGCGCGGCGGACGGCGCGCTTACTCGTCGTCGAGCGTCTTGCCCTGAAGCAGCGCGGCGATCTTGCGCGAGGGCACGTAGGTCTTTTTCATCTCGCGCCCCTCGATGCGCACGCCCATGCTGCGGGCGGTGCCGGCGATGGTCTCCATCGCGGCTTCGATCGTGTTCGCGTTGAGGTCGGGCATCTTCGTTTCGGCGATCTCGCGGAGCTGGTCTTTCGTGAGCGTCCCGACGAACTGCAGCTGCGGGATGCTGGAGCCGCGCTCGATGCCGAGCTTCTCCTTGATGAGGACGGCCGCCGGCGGCGTCTTGCAGACGAAGGTGAACGTCTTGTCCTCGTAGACGGTGATCTCGACCGGGACGATCGTGCCGGCCTGCTCCTGCGTCTGAGCGTTGAATGCCTGGCAAAACTGCATGATGTTGACGCCCTGCGCGCCGAGCGCGGGGCCGACCGGAGGTGCCGGGTTCGCCGCACCGGCCGGGATCTGAAGCTTGATGAAGCCGGTTGCTTTCTTCTCAGCCATTGCTTTTCAGCCTTTCAGCGGTATCGGTTCGTGTTTGTGCGTCTATTCGCAAACGGCACGCGCGAGAAGCCCCGGTCCACGCGGGCGCGCCTCCGTGAATTTTCAACGTATGTTACGCTCTCGCCACCTCGCTGAACGAGAGCTCCACGGACGTCTCGCGTCCGAACAGAGAGACCATGACCTTTACCTTGTCCGTTTCGGGAGACACCTCCGACACGATGCCGTCGAAGTCCACGAACGGCCCGGACACGATCTTGACGGCCTGGCCGATATCGAGGTTCGTCGAAGTCTTCTTCGGCGCCTCGCGGCTCGCCCGTTTCATGATCTTGTTGTATTCCTCGCGCGTGAGCGCGGCGGGGTTGCCGTCGCTTCCGACGAAGCCCGTGATGCCCGGCGTGTTGCGGACCGCAGCCCAACTGCGGTCGTCGAGTTCCATGCGCACGAGCACGTATCCGGGAAGGACTTTCTTCTCGCTCTCGATCCGGCGCCCGCCGTCTTTGATCTCCGACACCGTCTCGGTCGGAATCTCGATGGCGAACACGTTGTTTTCGAGCCCCATAGCCTCGATGCGGGACTCGAGATTGCTCTTCACCTTGTTCTCAAGCCCCGAATAGGTGTGCAGGACATACCATTTCTTCGACATAACCGCCTCGCCGTGCCCTTATGAAATGCCGAGCGCCGGCCCGATGCCGGAGACGACCACGAGGATCGGCGTGATGATGGCGTTGTCGAGCAGTGCGACGTAGATGCCGAAGAACAGCAGCGCGACGACGACTACCCCGCTCCAGCGAAGCACGTCCGGACGCGACGGCCACGTCACGCGTTTCATCTCCGCCTTCACGTCGCGGAAGAACTGGAAGCGCTTCTTCTTTGAAGGCTTCTGCTCTTCTTTCTTCGCCACCGCTTTCTTCGCGTCGGCCTTCTTCACGCCCGCCTTGTCGTCGTCGCTCTCTGCCTTTTTCTTGAACAGAGTGCGAGACTGCTTCTCGGCGGAGTCGTCCTCGGGCGCCTCGGAAGCGCCTTCGCTCAGCTTCGCCTCCTCGCGAGCCGCCTTGCGGGCAGCGCGCGCCGCAGACGCCTTCGCTCTCTGGGTTTTGGATTTCTTCGCCATGTAAGCCCTTTACGTGCGCGTCGGGGACAACTGGGTAACGCCTTTTAACGCCAAACAAGCAGCCGCATGGCTGCTCGTGTCAAGCAAGCTGGCAGGCCAGGAGGGACTCGAACCCCCAACATGCGGTTTTGGAGACCGCCGCTCTACCAATTGGAGCTACTGGCCTGTGTTCTCTTCTCTGACTTCGACCTTCTATCGGGTTTCGCGATGCACGGTATGGTGGCCGCACCACTTGCAGTACTTCTTCAACTCGATACGGTCGGGGTTCGTTTGCTTGTTCTTCGTGGTCGTGTAATTGCGGCGCTTGCAATCGGTGCACGCCAACGTGACCGTGATACGCATGAACCAATTCTCCTTACAACCGTACAATATCGAGCTTGAATTGTCTACACATGAATGGCGGCCGGAGCCTGGCCTGACGGTGCAGGCTCCGGCCGACGAGGCTTGCGAAACGATCGCCGCTACTTGATGATCTTCGTCACGCGCCCGGAGCCAACCGTGCGTCCACCCTCTCGGATGGCGAAGCGGAGACCCTCCTCCATGGCGATCGGGCTGATGAGCTCGCCGCGCAGAGCCACATTGTCGCCCGGCATGACCATCTCCGTGCCCTCGGGAAGGTGCGCGACGCCGGTGACGTCCGTCGTGCGGAAGTAGAACTGCGGACGATAGCCGTCGAAGAACGGGGTGTGGCGGCCGCCCTCCTCCTTGGTGAGGATGTAGACCTGAC
>CAZBEP010000204.1:0-3690 GCA_964490925.1 uncultured Eggerthellaceae bacterium
TGCCGTTTTCCCACGAGCTGATGGTCTGGCGGCTCACGTAGACGCGCGATGCGAGGTCGTCCTGCGACATCCCCGCGCGCTCCCGAAGCCCCCGTATGGCCTTCCCTGCCTCCACGTCTCTCCTCTCTCTCGTATCCGAGCCACCTTCTGCGCAGATCGTGGCACGCAGACCGCATGCGCGCCATCAAAAGGGTCCGACATGGCGCTCTGGCGCCTGTCAAAACATCCTTACACGAGTTCCTTGCCGCCGCAACCCCTGCCGCAACCGCCGTTGAAGCCTCTGCCGCCACCGTCGTTGCGGCCTCTGTCGCCACCGCGCGCCCGCGCCATGGCTCCGCCTTGCCGGAGCCACTCGCGGGGGGTCGCGCCAAAGGCGCGCTTGAACGCGGCGGCGAACTTGCTGGGGTTGGCGTAGCCCACCTGCACGGCGGCATCGGCTACTGTCGTCCCGCGCCGCAGCAGCTCGGCCGCATGCTCCATGCGCAGCCGACGCAGGTGTTCGGCGATGGTCTGGCCGTAGACGCGCGTGAAGTAGCCGTTCAAGGTTGCGGCGCTCACGCCGAGCCGCGCGGCGATGTCGCGGGCGTCGTGCGGCGAGTCGAGCGCGCCTTCCAGCTGGTCGTGCGCGGCGCGCGCCATGCGCATCTGCCCGCGCGTCAGCATGAGCCGCGGGCGCGCGGCGGACAGATCGCGCTGCTGCAGCGTCATAAGGAGGCCCAACAGCTCGTATTTCGCCTGCGGGGCGTCGAAGGGGCAAAGGGCGGCGCCGATGCGCTCCATGCAGCCGTTCAGCTGCCCGTCTTTCGGGAACACGGCGGCGAACCCCGCTGCGGCGGCGATGCCCTCTATCGTCGGGCTTCTCTCCTTCAAGAGGGCAAACGTCGGGTCTTCGGCGAGGCGCGTGTTCACGAAAATCTCGACGCCGCGGTAGCGACCCAGCGGATAGCGATATTCTTGGGGAAGCTCGTTCGAGCAGCTTACGCAGAAATCGCCGGCCGCCACCACGGCGAAGCCCGCATCGGGAATCTCGACCTCGCAGCGGCCTTCCAGGCAAAGGTTGCCCAAAAACCAGGTTCCTTCGGAAAACCAGCGCGGGTTGTGCGTCCCCTCCGGTGCGATACTCGGGCAGCGCTCGCACGTAAAATCCACCGTCGCAGCAAAGGCATACGGTGAAAGCGCATATCCGCGCATGGTTCCGCTTCCGATCGGCTCGCTTAAGGCAAGCTCGTATGCGCCTTCTGCCGTGCGGCGCACGCTCATGCCGGGCGAGACATCAAGCCCCTCGATCCGAAACGGGTTTCCCATGCGCCGCCTTTCCTCGCCCTTGCTTATCGCGGCCATTTTACAGCGTCGCCACTGCCGCAAGTTTTCAAAAGCTAACTCGCTGAGATATGGAGCGGAACCGGCCATGCGGAGTTGAAGGCCGGTTCGCGCGCCGCCTATGCTTGGCGCGGAACAAGCAGCGGAATCCGACGAGGAGGGAAGCGGGCAGTGGCTACGCTCAACGAGATAGGAACAGGGACGGCGATCATCCGTGCGGTCTCCGGCGACGCGCGCTTCGTCGCGCGCGTGACGGCCGTGGGTCTGACCTCGGGCTGTCGGGTGGAGGTGCTGCAGAACGTGCGCCGGCGCCCGGTGATCATCTACGCCCGCGACAGCGTCGTCGCGCTCGACCGGGACGATTGCTCTCGCATCGAGGTGGAGGTGGTGGCGTGAGCTGCGCAACCTGTAAGGCCCCGTGCCCCTCTGCGGCGGGGGCGCATGCGGGCGAGACCTCCGGAGGGGCTGCGGTGACGCTCGCCTTGCTGGGTCAGCCCAACTCGGGCAAGTCGACGCTGTTCAACGGGCTTACCGGCGCTCGGCAGCACGTGGGCAACTGGCCGGGCAAGACGGTGGAGCGCAAGACGGGGGGCTTTTTGCGCGACGACGTGCAATATTCCGTGGTCGACCTGCCCGGATGCTACAGCCTTTCGGCGATGTCCCCCGAAGAGGAGATAACGCGCGACTACCTGGCTCGCGGCGAGGCGGACGCGGTGATCGTGATGGCGGATGCCTCCCAGCTCGAGCGCAGCCTGTACATGCTGGCCGATTTCGCCGCCGCTTACGCGGACGTCCCGTGCGTGCTGGCGCTGAACCTCATGGACGTGGCGGAGGGGCAGGGAAAGCGAATCGACGCGGGCCTCATCGAGCGCCGGCTCGGCGTGCCGGTGGCGCCGCTTGTCGCCTCTGACCCGAAAAGCTATGGCGCGCTGCACGCCGCCCTCGACCGCGCGCTGGGCGAGAGGACGCTCGTCGATGCCTCGTCTCTGCGAACGGCGATAGACGCCGCTCCCGGCACCGTTCAAGACGCGGGGGCGGCGAAGTTCGACTGGATCGGGCGGCTGCTCGAAGGCGCGGTGGCTGCCCCGCCGCGCGATCAGGCCCTTTCGCGCTTCGACCGGCTGGCGACGGGCTCGCGCTGGTCGAAGCCGCTGACGATCGGCATGATCCTGGCGGGCTTTCTGCTGGCCTTCGTACCCGCCATCCCCATCATGATGGCAGGCGGGCTCATCGCGTCGCTGGGCCAGGTGGTTGCGGCCGCGCTCGTCCAGGCCGGTGCGCCGGACGTGCTGGGCGGATTTTTGGCGGGCGTTGTGTTCAACAGCCTGTGCTTCGGCACCATGATGGTGGGGTACGTATTCGGCATAAACCTGGTGTTCGGACTCTACGAGGAGTCGGGCTACATGGCGCGCATCAGCTACGTCTTTGACCACGCGATGGCGCGCTTCGGGCTGCAGGGAAAGTCGCTTATGCCGTTTCTCATGTGTTTGGGCTGCACGATGGGCGGCGTGTCCGGCTCGCGCGTCATCGACTCGTGGGGCCAGCGCATGCTCACCGTCATGATGGCATGGGCCATTCCCTGCGGTACGACCTGGGGCGTGGTTCCCGTTCTTGCCGTGGCGTTTTTCGGGGTGACAGGCGCATCGCTGGTCATCGTCGGAATATTCGCCGTGGTCATCCTTATGATGTGGATCGTCGGCAAGCTGTTCGGGCCGCGTTTGGTGGCCTCGGGGGAGCGGGCAGGCATGGTGATGGAGTTGCCGCCCTACCATCGCCCGCATCTGCGCAACGTGGTGCGCTCGTCGGTGCTGAAGAGCCGTCAGATGTTTGTGCGCGCCATTCGCGTGATCGCTTTTTTCGCCTTTGCCGTCTGGGCGCTCACCTATACGGCAACCGGTGGGGTCGAAGGCTCGGTGCTGTATGCGCTCGGAACGGCCATTGAGCCGGTGACGAGCCTCTTTGGCATGGGATGGGAGACGTTTACGGCGTGGCTGTGCGCCCTGGTGCTGAAGGAGTCGGCGCTCGGCGTGCTGTCGGGCCTGTTCACAGGAGCGACGACGCCGAACTCGGTCATCGTGGGCGTCATGACGGGTGGCGCGGCAGTGGGCTCAAATGTCGGCGAGATGATGGCGCAGGTCATATCCGCGCCCGAGGCGCTGGCGTTCATTTTTGCCTTCACCTTCAACATGCCCTGCTCGGTTAGCGTCTCTGCTACTTGGGGCGAGATTCACTCCACCAAATGGACCATCATCACTGCGGCCTTCTATATCGCAAGCTCGCTTGTCCTGGCCTGCGTCGTCTACCATGTGAGCGCGCTGTTCCTGCTGTGACGCGTTGCGGCCCGCCCGCGAGGGAGTCGCGGCTCGCGGG
>CAZBEP010000205.1:0-3579 GCA_964490925.1 uncultured Eggerthellaceae bacterium
CTTTCGATGATCCTTACAGTTCAAGGATGTCGTCCTCGTCCATCACGACCTTCATCGCCCACGGCGGCACCTTCCGCCGCCGGTCCTCTTCGTCCAAAAACACGAACACCGTCTCGTAATCGGGCGGCGACACGGGATATTTGCCCAGGCCGTCCGTGAAGTAGATGAGCCCTTTGAGGTTCGTGAGCTCCCGCGTCTCGATGAGCTCGTCGACGTACTTGAACACCGGGCGGAAGTCCGTTCCGCCATAGCCGCGCGTGCTGAACTCGCCGAAGGCGTTCTCGAGGTCGCGGATCGAGGTGAGCTTGACGTCGCTTCTGATGTCGCAATCGCACTGGATGAGGTGGATGTTCACCTTGTGGCCGAAGCCCTCCGAGTTCTTGAGCACGTCGTAGGTCTTTTCCGCGAACTGCTGCACGAGCCCGCCCGCGCACGACGCCGAGGTGTCGATGGCGATCACGAAGTCGCGGATGCGGTTGGTCTCCTGGTACTCGAGCGGCTCGACGAGCGGCATGTTGCCGTAGCGCGACAGCCCGTAGGTGTAGTAGATGTAGTCGAACTCGTCGGGACTGACCTTCATCTCCTCCGAGAGCGCCGAAAACCGCTTGAGGAATTCGCGGTAGTCGTAGTGTTTGCGGTTCGCGACCGTGAGGTTGACGAGGAACGTTCCCGCGCTGAAGCCGACCTTGCCCGTAAACGCCTCCATGTCGAGCTCGATCTGCTCGCCGATGTCCTTCCACGTCACGTTCGAGAAGTCCGAAAGCTCCACGTCGTCGAGGGTTCCGAAGCTTTCCTCCCCCTCGACGAACGCGTCGATGTCGAGAAACGCGTCGGGGTCGTCGACGTCGCCTTCGACCGCCGTGCTGCTCGACGAGGGCGCGGCCACCCCCGGCATGTCCGCGCCGGGGCTCCGCCGACGCTCTTCGTCATCGTCGTCGCTTTCCCCCGCCTCGCCGTCGAGCCGGCTTTCGCCGTCCGAGGGCATCATCGACACGTCGTCGTCGCGGTAGCGCGACGCAGCGGGCGCCGTCTCGTCGGTGCGCGGCCACACGCCGTGGTCGTCGCGGCGAAAGAGGTCGGGCAGCGCCTCTGCGAAGGTGCGGGGCAGCGCCTTTGCCTCCGCCTTTGCCTCCGCGCCGGCCGCGACTCCCGCGACTCCCACGCCGGCCGCAGCTCCCGCAGATTCGCCGCCCAGCAGCGACCGCAGGAGCACCTTGTAGAGTTTCCCGGCCGTGAGCTGGGGACAGACGTCCCTGATGCGCGCTATCGCCCGCGCGCGCTCCGCGTCGAGGGCGCTCGGGAACCCGAGCCCCACGAGTTCGATCGCCGTCGCCTCGACGGCGATGTCGCACGCGACGTCCCAGACGTCCGTGCGCGCATGCCGGCCGTCGAAGGGATGCCGGAACACGCAGTGGAGGATCGCATGCACGTAGTCGCGCAGCACCTCGTTCGGATCGTCGCGGTACGAGACGATCACGCCGAGCGGGTCGAGGAAGAGCGACCTCCCGTCGGTGCCGACCGCGCGATCAAGGGAGCGGGAGGCAAAGGGCATGCGCCACAGCGCGACGTCCATGAACGGCACGGCGATCATAAGCGACGACCTCGCCTGGTCGAGCGCATCGGCGGCCAGCCCGAGCGCCTCGTCGAGCACGCCGCGCGCCTCGCGTTCGGTCGGCGCCTCCGCAGGCCGGGCGTCCGGCGCCGCAGCGGCCTCGGGAGCCGCGCTAGATGCCATAGTCGAGCGCCGCCTCCCCGAACCGCCGCCGTTTGAGGTCGAGCAGGTACCCCGCCGCGACCGCGTTTCCCGTCGCCGACAGCTTCCCGACGATGCCGGGGATGGCGCGGGCGTCGAGCAGCCCGGCATCCGCAAGGTCGTCGAATCCGGCCCAGTAGTTCCTCGCGCCGAAATGGAGGCAGACGCTTTCAAACGCCCCTTCGAGCGCGCGCACGAACTCGCCCCGGAACCGCTTCGCAAGGTAGAGCGGCGCCGCGAGGCGCGACGCCATGCGGCGGGCCTGGCCGAGCCGGTCGTCGATCATGAGCAGCGCTTCGTCGTAGGCCGACACGAGCCGTTCGACGTCGAGGCGCCCGCCCGACTCCGCGAGCGTCGACGCGAGCAGGCTCTTCCCGGCGCCGCCTTCGGGAATCTCGAGCGTGACCGAGGAAAACCCCTCGCGCGGCTCGGAGAACTCGACGACGATCCGCTCGCACGCCCCGTGCGGCACGAGCCCCGGCGCCTCGGCGTACTCGATCGCGTCGTGCAGGCGCAGCGTCCCGATGCGCGACGTGCCCGCAAACGTCGAGGACCCGACGCGCACGACCTCGGGCGGCAGGCTCGCCTCGGCGACCGACCCCGTCGCAAGCACGGCCTTGAGGCGCCCGCCCTCGCCGAGCCGGCGGCACAGCACCTGGCCGCACAGGCAGTACGCGGGGTTTTCGGGGTGCACGCCGATCTCGCGCAGCGCCGAGCTGAATGTGTGCTTCGACGACCCGGGGAACACAGGGCCCGTGCACAGCGCGCCCGGCTCCACGTTCACGCAGCGTTGCGGCAGGTAGACCGACCGAAGCGCCGTGCAGGAAAACGCGGCGGCGCGGATGGTCTCAAGCGATTCGGGAAGCTCCGCCTCGACAAGGCGCGGGCATCCGCGAAATGCTCCCTCGCCGATCTCAATAAGACCGTTTGGCAGAACGACCTTCGAGATCGTCCGATTGCGCGACACGGCGCGGGCGCCGATGCGCACCGTCCCCTCGCGCACGACGAGCGCCGAGCCCGTAAAGCGCGACGCGTCAACGAGCACGAACCCGCCCGCCTCGCGCGAGCAGGACGCGCAGCCGAGGAGGCACGCGGCTTCCTCGCGCGCGTATATGACTCCGTCCTCGTCGACGAGCAGCGATTCGTTGCCGGACGCCACTCGCACGGCCGCGAGCGACGCGGACGCGTGGCGATCACCGCAGGCACCCGACAGGTTCGCCCCGAGCATGCGCACGGACGCGGGCAGCACGATCTCGGCGAGCGACCCGCACAGGGAAAACGCCTCCTCCCCGATGGAGCAGAGACCTTCGTTGAGCGATACGTCGGCAAGGCGCGCGCAACCGGAGAACGCCTGCGCGCCGATGTGCTCGAGATGGCGCGGACACACGACCGCCGTCGCGTTCGTCAGCCCCGAGAACGACCGCTCCGCAAGCTCGACCACCGGATAGCCGCCCAGCGCGTCGGGAATGCGGACGGCAGCGGCGCGCGACTCGCAGCGCATGACGCACGCGCGCCCCTTCTCGTCGACGCAGTAGCGAAAGACGTTGCCGCCCTCGCTCGTCTCGATGCGTTCGGAGCGAGTCCCGGCAACGCGCGTCCCCGGCTGCTTCCATGTCGGCCTCAGACGCGGCGCGCGTATCCGGTCGCCGCCCCTTCGGCGGTCGGCGGCGCGCGTCCGCCGTTCGGCGCGATCGCGTTCCCCCTGAACCACGGTCTCCATATCGTCGGCACCGCCTCTCGTCTTGTTAGACGAAGGTAATTTATCGTGGGATATTGTACACCTTGGATTACTATTTGGAGTTACCCTATTTGAACTTTCGAGGAAA
>CAZBEP010000206.1:0-3560 GCA_964490925.1 uncultured Eggerthellaceae bacterium
GAGGTAGCAGCGGTGGATCCTCGGGGTGCGTTCGAAGTCGTGCGGGATCGTGCGCGCCGTGATGTCCTCGATCAAGACGCCGTAGCGGGAAAGCTCGTCTGCGGCGGGCTTGAACGTGCGCAGGTTGCACGAGAATACGGCCACGCCGTCGCGCGCCAGAAGCCGCGACACGCCGACGAGCAGCTCGGCGTGGTCGCGCTGCACGTCCCAGGTGCGCGACCCCATCGCCTTCGAGTTCGAGAACGTCGGCGGATCCACGAAAACGAGGTCGTAGCGCTCGCCCGCGCGGCGCGCCTCGGCGACCCACGGCATGACGTCGGCCCGCTCGAAGCGATGCTCCGGGCCGTCGAAGCCGTTGAGCTCCATGTTGCGCCGCGCCCAGGCGAGGTAGGTGTTCGACAGATCGACCGTCGTCGTCTCGGCCGCCCCGCCGGCAGCCGCATGGACGGTCGCCGCGCCCGTGTATCCGAACAGGTTGAGGAACCGCGCGCCGCACGCCCATTCCGCAATGAGCAGGCGCGTCGGACGGTGGTCGAGGAACAGCCCCGTGTCGAGGTGACTCGACAGGTCGACCTCGAACAGGCACCCGCCCTCGCTCACGTGCGTCACGTAGGCGCGGCGCTCGTCTGTTCCGCGCCGCGCGCCGCCGCGGACTCGCATGCGCGCCTTCGCGAACATGTGGTCGGCGGGCACGCCGAGCGCCACGGGCGCGATCGCAAGCACGTCGCGCCGGCGGCGCTCGGCGCGCTTCGCATCGACGGAGGCCGGCGGCTTGTACTCCGCGATGTGAAGGAACGTCCGGCCTTCTGCCTCGCGCGCACCCTCGTACACGTCGATCGCGACTGCGTATTCGGGCAGGTCGGCATCGTAGACGCGATAGCAGGTCACACCTTCGCGGCGCGCCCACTTGCGGCGCTCCTTCGCCACTTTGCGCAGCCGCGCGGCGAACTGCTCGCTTGCCGGCTCAAACACCGTCACGCGATGCTCGGCTCCACCGTGGGCGTCGGGGACGACGACCTCGGTTCCCGCCGTCGGCGGCTCGTCCGACACGAGCACCGGCACCGCGATGCGCCCCGAGCCCATCTCCCCCTCGCGCGCGCCATCGCCGAAGCGCGATGCCGCGCCCGGCACGCCCGCAAGCGCGAACCGCGACCCGCGAGGCGCAGCCGCGCACGCGCCGAAAAACGCCTCGAGCACGGCGGGGAACCGCGCGTCCGCCGCCTCCTCGGGCAGAAACGAGCATGCGACGAGCGTCGGCGCATCGCGGAGCGCGCGCTCGCGACGCACCATGCGCCCCTCCCCCGCCTGCGCGCGTTCGCGCGCCTCCGCGAGCAGCGCCTTCCATGCGGCAACCGGGTGCAGCCCCCAGCCATGGAAACCCCAGCGATGCCGCCCGAGCCCCGGCGCCATGTCGTCGGCGAGAGCCGCCGCCTCGTCGGCGAGCACGCCCGCATCGCGCGTCGGATCGAGAAACGCCCACCCGGCCTGCGCAAGGCCGACCCATCCCGCCTGCGCGAGCAGCCCCGCCGCGTACGCGCAGGCGCGCGCTGCGTCGCGGTCGCGCGAGCTCGCGCGCGCATGGAGCGGGGCGCCCGACAGATCGAGCGACACCGTCGCGCGGGCATCGCGCACGCGCACCTCGATCGCCGCGTCCGGACGCCGCGCATCGACGTCGGGGCGCGCGCCCCGCGCATCGCGCAGCGCGTCGCACAGCGCGTCCTTCACTTTGAGCGCCGTGAACCTCGTGTTGCGCAGCTCGTCGTTTGCGCCCTGCGCGCGCACGGCGATCGTCGCCTTCGGCGCCACGACGTCCGCCCACGCAAGCGCGCGGATGCCGGCGTAGAGCGCGTCGGCGTCCTGCGCGCTCACGCGGCCGACGACAAGCGTCACGCGCGACGCGAGGCGCGACCACAGGCAGACGCGCTCGGCGTCGATCGGCTCGCCGAAGAAGGCGACGCCCCCGCGAAGGGGGCGCGTGCGGCCGATCCCCATGCCGGAAAGCTCGTCGGCGAGCGAACGCTCGAGTCCTGCAAGGCAGGTGGCGAAGAATTCTAATGTCTGAGGCATGAACGTCGCTTTCGCGCAGCGGAGCGCCTTCGCCGTCGGCCGGGAGCCGACGGCTTCGGGTCATTCCTCCAAGTAGTCCTTGAGCTTGCTCGAGCGCGACGGGTGG
Source organism: uncultured Eggerthellaceae bacterium (assembly GCA_964490925.1). GTDB lineage: Bacteria > Actinomycetota > Coriobacteriia > Coriobacteriales > Eggerthellaceae > CAZBEP01. The sequence goes on from CAZBEP010000206.1 coordinate 2,174, forward strand.
CGCAGCTTCGCGAGCGTCTTGCTTTCGATCTGGCGGATGCGCTCGCGCGTGACGCCGAACTCGCGCCCGACCTCCTCAAGCGTGCGCGGATGGCCGTCCTCGAGGCCGAAGCGCAGGCTGATGACCTTGCGCTCGCGCTCGGCGAGGCCGTCGAGCACCTTGCCGAGCTGCTCTTGGAGCATGCTGAAACTCGCGGCGTCGGGCGGCACCACGGCGGCATCGTCCTCGATGAAGTCGCCGAGCTGGGAGTCCTCTTCCTCGCCGATCGGCGTCTCGAGCGACACCGGTTCCTGGGAAATCTTCTGGATCTCGCGGACGCGCTCGGCCGTAAGCCCCATCTTCTCGCCGATTTCCTCGGGAGCAGGCTCGCGCCCAAGCTCCTGGAGCAGCTGACGCTGGATGCGCACGAGCTTGTTGATCGTCTCGACCATATGCACGGGAATGCGGATCGTGCGCGCCTGGTCGGCGATGGCACGCGTGATCGCCTGGCGGATCCACCAGGTCGCGTAGGTCGAGAATTTGAAGCCCTTCGTGTAGTCGAACTTCTCGACCGCGCGGATGAGGCCGAGGTTGCCTTCCTGAATGAGGTCGAGGAACAGCATGCCGCGCCCGACGTAGCGCTTGGCGATCGAGACGACCAGGCGCAGATTCGCCTCGATGAGCTGCTGTTTTGCGTCGAGGCCGACCTGCTCGATCCGCCCGAGGCGACGCCTTTCCCGACGCTCGAGCTCGATGCCTTCACCCTCGGCGCGCTCGAGCTCTTCGGCTGCGGCCACACCGGCCTCGATTTTCATGGCAAGATCGATTTCCTCAGACGCCGTGAGCAGGGGAACCTTGCCGATCTCCTTGAGATACATGCGCACCGGGTCGCCCGTGAGCATCGTGACCCCCGCCTCCACCGAGCGCTTGCGGACCTTCGACTTCACGCTGCGGTGCGACACCTTCGGGAGGCGCACGTCGCTTGCGGCTTTGAGCTCCTCTTCGGGAATGCCCTCGAGCAGATCCTCGTCGCTGTCAAGCGCATTGTCGTCCGCCGTTTCGGTCTGCACGTTCTCGAGCGAGCCAGCCGGGGGCTCTTCTTCGGCGTCGTCTTCGTGGTGGTCCACCTCATGTCTGAGGGGCGTGTCCGTCTCTTTCGCGTGCTGTTTTTCGGATGCTTTTTTCTCAGACGTATGAGGCACGTGACCATCCTTTCCGCCCCAGCAGCCGTGCAAGAGGGGCGCTCAGGTAAAGTAATGCAGCCTCGCAGGATACCATAGGCCGCGCCTTCGGCACAAGAAAGCGAAGGAAAACGGCCAGCGAAAACGGATCGGAAGCGGCCAGCGGAAACGGCCGCCCGAAGCGGCCAGCCTGCCCTGCGGCAGCAGCCGGCCGGGGCGCGGGGCGG
>CAZBEP010000207.1:0-1855 GCA_964490925.1 uncultured Eggerthellaceae bacterium
GCGCGGGCGGCGCTACTCCCCGAGCATCCCGTCGAGGGTGCGCCAGGCAAGCTCGGCGCATTTCACGCGGGCGGGCATACGGGAGACGTCCCTGAGCTGAACCGCCTCGTCAAGGTCGTCGTAGTCCTCCTCCGACAGACGCTCGCCGCGGATCATCGCGCAGAACAGCTCGCTGAGCCGCTTCGCCTCGCTTGTCGTCTCCCCTGTTATCAGGTCTGCCATGATGTCCGCCGACGCCTGCGAGATGGCGCAGCCCCGTCCGGTGAACGACGCCTCGCCGATCACGCCGCCCTCGACGCGAAGCTGGATCGTCAGCTCGTCTCCGCAGGTCGGGTTGATGCCGTCGTGCTCGTGGGTGGGGTTTTCCATTTCGTATTTGTAATCGGGATGGGCGCTGTGCTCCATGAACGTCGCCGAACTGTATATGCTTCCCATAAGGCTCTGCCCCCTCCGTGCGCGCTTACCCGAACAGCCGAGACACGTCGTCGAGCGCCTCGACGAGCGCGTCGATGTCGTGCCGGTCGTTGTAGAAGGCGAAGCTCGCGCGGCAGCACGCGAGGTTTTCCGTGCGCAGCCACGCCAAGAGCGGCTGGGCGCAGTGGTGCCCCGCCCGGATGCACACGCCGTGCATGTCGAGAATGCTCGCCACGTCATGCGGGTGTACGCCCCTGACGTTGAAGGCGACGACGCCGTGGTGGTCGGCCGGATCGAGGCTTCCGACGATGTCGACGAACGGCAGCCCCGCAAGCCGCTCCATCGCAAAGCGAACGAGAGCCGCCTCGCGGTTTTTGACCGCATCGTATCCCACGTGATCGACCAGATAGTCCAGCGCCGCGCCGAACGCGTAGATGCCGGCCACGTCCTGCGTGCCCGCCTCGAACTTCTCGGGCGGCGGCGCCCATGTCGCGCCCTGCTCGGTCACCGAGTCGATCATCTCGCCGCCGGTGAGCATCGGATCCATCCGCTCAAGCAGCTCGCGGCGCCCCCACAGCACGCCCACGCCCAGAGGCCCGAACGCCTTATGGGCAGAAAGCGCCAGGAAGTCGGCGCCGATCGCCTCCACATCGACCGGCATATGGGGCACCGACTGCGCGGCGTCTACCACCAGGTACCCGCCGTGCGCGTGAACCGCCGCCCCGATCTTTTCGACGGGCAGCCGGCATCCGAACACGTTCGAGACGTGCGCGCACGAGGCGATCTTGGTGCGCGGGCCCACCTTCGAGGCGATCTCCTCGTCGGAGAGCACGCCGCAGGCATCTGGATACAGGTACACGAGCCGCGCCCCGGCGGCGCGGCACGCCTGCTGCCAGGGAACCAGGTTCGAGTGGTGCTCCATGATGGTGACGGCGACCTCGTCGCCCTCCTCGAGCACGAGCGGGGCGAACGACTTCGCCACGATGTTGAGCGCCTCGCTCGCGTTGCGGCAGAACACCACCTCGTCGGGGCGCAGGCCCCCGTTTTCGTCCCTCGCGCCGATCAGCCCGGCAACCTTTGATCGCGTCCGGGCTATGGCGCCGGTCGCCTCGACCGAAAGCGAGTACAAGCCGCGCAGCGGGTTCGCGTTCATGGTCTCGCAGAAGCGGCACTGGGCGTCCAGCACGCACGCCGGACGCTGGGCGGTCGCCGCGCTGTCGAGAAAGGCGAGGTCGGGCCGGTTCGCAAGCAGCGGGAAGTCGCCCCGGTACGGATTCTCCCCGATATCCGCCGGATCGGCCGCCGCACGCGCGCCAGGCGCTACCGACAATGCGCCCGGACAGCGCGACGGCCTCGCCGCGTCGGCGACCTCGCTGCGGCCCCTCGGCTCGCCGCAGCCCCTCGGCTCTTCGCGGCCCCTCGGCTCTTCGCGGCCCCTCGG
>CAZBEP010000207.1:1955-3554 GCA_964490925.1 uncultured Eggerthellaceae bacterium
GCCCCTCGGCTCTTCGCGGCCCCTCGGCTCTTCGCGGCCCCTCGGTTCGGCACAGATCGATTCGGTTCGGCTCACGACAACTCCCCTCTCTCGAGACTGGCGTCGAAGTCCTCGAACAGCGCCCTTCCGATGCGCTCCACGCTCGCGCGGATGCGTTCGTCGGGGGCGGAAAGCGCGGCGTCCTCGAGCTTCGCCCTGATGAACAGATTCTCGGAATCCTCTTTCGACACGCCGCGGCTTTGCAGGTAGAAAAGCTGGTCGGGGCGCACGTGGCCGATCGTGGCGCCGTGGCTGCCGGCGACGTCGTCCTCGCCGCACAGAATGACGGGAACCGTCTTGTTCTGCACGCGGTCGTCCGCGATCAGCACGGTCTCGGTCTCGCTGCCCCGACTGCCCTTGCAGCCGCGCGCGAAGTCGATCGTCCCCCTCAGAGTCTTGCGGCTGCAGCCCGCAAGCACGCCGTCCGCGACGATGTCGCTTTCGGTGGCGCGCCCTCGCTGGCACAGCTGGTAGTTGAAGTCGCGCCTCTGCTCTCGCGCTCCCAGATAGCTCGCGTCCACGCGCACGGCGCACCCGTCGCCGCGCAGGTCGCCCGCAAGCCCCGTGAACGCATCTCCGGCGCCGATCACCACCTGCCGCACGTCCACGTGCGCCGACGCGCCCAAAAACATCCCCGTGTCGTCGAGCGCCGTGAAGCCGTCGCCCGCAGTCTGCACGCACGAAAGGCGCGCGTGCGCGCGATCGTCTGCGAACAGGCGCAGCGAGCAGGCGACGACCCCCGACCCGTCAGCCGGGGCGTCGATCGCGAGCGCCAGATCGAGCTGCGCGCCGGCTCCGACGACGACGTCGATCGCGCCTGCGGCGGCCGCGCCGTCCGTGCCGTCCACCCGAACGGACACCCGCGCCTGCGCGCCCGGCGCCACGGACACGGAAAACGGGCGCCCCGCCAGGCCGCGCACGTACGAGAACGCCTCCTCGCCCATGCCCGTCGCAAACGCGGCTTCGGGCGTATAGCGCTCTTCCCTATCGGCGGCTGCGGCCTGATACGCCGAAAGCGCCGGCACGTCGAGGGACTCCTCCTCCGCACGCCGCACGCAACCCGCCGCGCCGTTCGGCATCGAGGGCCTCTGCGCGGCGGCATAGCGCGCAGCAGCGCGGGCGAGCGCCGCGTCGAACGCCTCGCCGCCGTCCGCCACCTCCGCCTGGCCGGACAGGACGTCCACCGACACGGCGGCGCGCCCGGCAGGGGCAAGCCCCTTCGGAAGCTCGATGCTCGCTTCGTTCATCCTCAGCCAGCCCCACGTAGGGGCCGGCATGGCGTTCGCCCGGCCGATGGCCTCCGGGGGCGCATCCGCCGCGTCGTCGGCGAGGGCGACGGCGCCCGCCGCCCTCTGTTCGCAGGAGCCCATTACCCGATCGCCCCTTCCATTTCCAGCTTGATGAGGTTGTTCATCTCCACGGCGTATTCAAGCGGAAGCTCTTTGGCCACCGGCTCGGCAAACCCGTTCACGATCATGGCGCGCGCCTCCTCTTCCGCAACGCCTCGGCTCATGAGGTAGAAGATCTTGTCGTCGCCGATGCGGCCGATCGTCGCCTCGT
>CAZBEP010000208.1:0-3553 GCA_964490925.1 uncultured Eggerthellaceae bacterium
AGAAGTACCCCTACATCCTCACGACGGGCGCGCGTAACTACGCTTCCTTCCACGCCGAGCATCGTCAGATCCCCGTGCTGCGCGAGCTCCACCCCGACCCGCTCATCGAGATCAACCCGGCCGACGCCGAGGAGATCGGCGTGGCGGACGGCCAGTGGGTCGAAATCAAAAACGACTTCGGCCGCGCCAAGTTCAAGGCGTCGGTCACGCCGACCGTCAAGAAGGGCGTCGTCCAGGCCGACCACGGCTGGTGGTTCCCGGAGATGCCCGCCGACGACGAGGCCCGCGACGAGGTCGTGCCGGTCGGCGAGATCCTCGAGGACGGTCCGCTCGAGTTCGAGATCAACGGCACGCACATTCAGAACGGCTACGTGAAGACCGACCATGCCGACGAGACCGGCCTCTACGGCCTGTGGCGCTCCAACGTCAACGACCTCGTGTCGAACCACTACAACTCCAGGCTGGGCTACGGCGGGCCGTACAAGTGCAACTGCTGCGCGATCGAGCCGCTCAAGGAGAGCTACGACACGGACATGAGGCTCGTCGAGAAGAAGTTCCGCGTCGCCTCCGCGAGGAAGGACTGGTGAGGGCGCGACGCCTCCTGTCTTGCAGGTGATGCGCGCCCGCCAGAGCGCCTTTGCTTCGCACATGGTCGAAATAAGCCCGAGCGCCCTATGCGTGCGCAGCGCCGATGCGCGACAATCGGGCGCTCGGGGAGCGTCGGTCGACGGTTTCCCGCCGCGAGGCGCGCCGCAAGGCTCCTCGCGAAACAGCTACCGACCAGACGGAGGCGAGGCATGGAACTGTTTCCGGGAATCATCGAAGACGACGGCAACCGCGATGCGGTCGCGCGCATCGCGGCGCTCTCGAGCGCATCCGCCGATCCCGTGCGGCTTGTCGTGAGTGGACCGGCGGGCGCGGGCAAGACCACTCTGTTCCAGGCGGCCGCCCGGGAGATGGGGCGCCTGTCGGAATCCTCTGGCACCCGGCGGACGGCGTTGTTCACCCATGCGGCGGAGTTGACGACTGCGATCATGATCGGGGAGAACGAGAAGCTCCTCGAGCGAGCGGGAAGCGACGACGTCCTCTTCATCGACGCGATCGACGACTTCTTCGGGCATGTCGAGATCGGCCCGCAGACGTTCCGACTGCTTGTCGCGGAGCGCACACGCGTGGGGCTCGACACGGTGGTTGGCGCGCGCCTTCCGCTCGGCTCGTACGACCGCGATGCGATCGACGACGTTCTCAAAGGATTCGACGAGGTTGCGATCAGGCCGCTTGGGGGCGTGGGGCGCGTCGCCTTCGCGAAGCGGGTGCTGGACGGATGCGGTGCGCCCGGCGAGCGCCCGGAGCTTTCCGACGGCGCGCTTTCGTTCATCGCGAACGATTTCGCCGATGGTCTCGATGACGTGCGCAACGCGGTTCGGTTTTTCGCGACGGCGGCGGGCTTCTCGCCGGGCGAGGAGATCGATGTCTCGAAGGCGCGCGCGGCGCTCGAGCGGTAGGGTCTTTCGCCTGCGGTCAGGCTACGCTGCGTTTGCGCGGCTGTCTCGCGTGCGGAGCGCGATCGCGATGACGATGCTCGCCGCGGCGAGCGCGGCGAGCGCGGCGAGGCCGGGTTCGTATGACTCCGCATGCTCCATCGAGGCGCTCAGGGCGAACGGACCCGCGAGCGCGGCGGGGATGAGCACGAGGTTGAGCACGGAAAGGTTCTCCGCGTAGAACGCACCGCCGAACCGCGTCGCGACGAAGCCGGATCCGACGACGGACGTGCCCCCGATCCCCGCGCCGCCGATCACGGCCGCAGCGACTATGATCGGAAGCGACTGCGCGGCGATCGCCGCGAAGGCAAGCGCGCATCCCGCGATATGGAGTAGCGCCGCGACGATCATTGACGGCACGAGACCGATGGTGTCGAACACGATGCCCGCTGCAAGCCTGCCGCACCCGTTGCAGATCGAAAGTAGCCCAACGACGCCCACCGCCGCCGCCGCGCCGACCCCTGCCGAAAGCGCGAGCTGGTTGACCGTCGAGGTGATAGCGAGTCCGACGCTGCATACGAGGAACATCCAGCACGCGTAAAGGTAGAAGGCAGGGGAGCGCAGCATCTCTTTCCTGCCGTGCTCCCGCCCCGCCGCCTTCCCGCGTGCCGACCGGCTGCGGCTCTCGGCGATCCGGGCAAGCTCGTCTCGCTCTGTGGGCGAGGGCGCGCGCAGCGGCGCGGAAAGCGCGGCGATGATGCCTGCAATGCCCGCCGCAAGCAGCACGAACGCGACCCTCCACCCGAAGACGTCGAAGAGCAGAGCGGCGATGGAACTGAGGAGCATCGTTGAGAAGCTGTAGCACAGAAGCAGGATGCCCGACGCAAGGCCAGTCCGGTCGGGAAACCACGCGAGTGCGACCCCCATGGTGACGGAATAGGCCATCCCGACGCCACACCCGCCGATGACTCCGTAGGCGAGGTACATGACCCACGGCCGGCTTTCGGAGAGCAGGAGGGCGGTCAGGGCGAAGGAGGCGAACACGGCGACGGCAGCGATGCGAACCGCCGTGCGCGAGGACGTGCGGTAGGCGATGCGCGCTCCGACGATGCCTCCGGCGCAGAACGCCCACATGAGCACGGTGAACGTGAAGGAGAGCGTCGTCGCCCCCCACTGAAACTCCGCCTCGAGCGGCGCCGAGAACACGGACCATCCGTAAATGAACCCCACGGCGACCATGACGGCGCACGCGGCGGCGAGCCGCCCCCATCGCGTTCGAGAAACGGGCATGCCGATCACGACCTTTCCTGGGGGAAGCGCTGATCAATCCATTCAGTTCGCCCCGCACGCGGCTCTCTCGGCTTCGCGTCCGCGTTGCGGCGGAGGCTCTGATTTGGAAGCGCGGATTCGAGCGAGAGCGGTTGGTCGGTGCTTCTCGGGCGAAGGTTCCGATGCGAGGCTCTCGGAACGCACCGCGAGCCGACCGGTATGGTTGGGGGGTCGGTCGGCTCACGGCGGAGGCGGCGTGCTACATGCCTCGACTTTCATGATACGCACGAGCCTCGCTCCGGTCATACGCCTCGGCATCCCATTTCGGGGCGTAGGCTCCGAAATGGGGCCGCTCGAGTAAGGCTGCACGCCCGATCTTCCCGCGTTTTCGCTCGCACGAGCGCGTGCCCGCTCCCTCGTTAAGGATTTGCTCGATCCAATACCGGCCTTTATCGCGGCTTATTGGTCGAAGAGATCCCCGGGCTCTGTCTGGGGTGTGGCAGCCGGTTTACCAGGTCGCCGTCGTGGCACCCGAATCCTCGCTCTGTCATGGGGCGGCCGCGGGACGCGGCCTGCTCCCGTTGCGAACAGGGGAGCGAACGGGCGACGACGAGAGTCTAGCCCATACGAAGCGGGATCGCGCCTGCCGCATCGTGCGGACGTCCAAGCACGGGAGAAATAAAAGCCCTTCGACCAGGGCTTCCGCAAGAACTTCCGAGGATTAAACTGTCAAACTACGGGGTGACCCCTCGCTCCCTGTCCTGATTTCGTGGATTGCGGCCTCCGGCCTTCCCTGCGGCAAG
>CAZBEP010000209.1:0-3543 GCA_964490925.1 uncultured Eggerthellaceae bacterium
GCGCGATCTCTTGCGCCGCGCGACGGCTGCGGCTACAATGCGGGGCTGTGAATTCTGTTTCAGGGCGAGGTGGAATCCCTCACTGGCGGTGATCGGCCGGCCCGAGCGGACGGCGCGCGATCAGATGATCGCGGCGTCCCGATCGGCGGCCGAAAGTCCGCGACCCGAAGCTGCCGCCCCTGCGGCGCAGCCGAGGCTGACCCGGTGCGAATCCGGGACCAACGGTCACAGTCCGGATGGAAGAGGCAGAGATTCGAAGCGCGCCCGCGCGGGCACCCGCGCGACAGGGCATCGAACCGCGAGCCTGCATGGAAAAGGATTCATGCGGGCTCGCGTCTTTCTCCGGCCGAGACGCAGACCCGAACCCGATTTGCTCCGGCCGCGGGAAGGGGACGTGCCATGCCAGCGCAAACCACAACGATGCGAAACACCAACCGATGGGAGACCCATCAGCTCGTCACGATGTCGCTTCTGTGCGCGATCGGGGTGATCCTCTCGTTCATCGAGTTCCCCCTGTTCCCGCCGGCGCCTTGGCTCAAGTACGACGCGTCGATCATGCCGGCCATCGTGTGCGGCCTCGCCTACGGGGCAGGACCTGGCCTCGCGGTCGGCATCGTCGAGGCCGTCGTCCACGGGCTTGTCACGGGCAACTTCTATGGCGCCGTTATGAACATCATCGTGACGATCGCCTACGTGGCTCCCGCTGTCGCGATCTATCGGCGGCTCCGCACGCTCAAAGGCGTGATCCTCGGACTCGTCGTGAGCGCCGTCGCCGCCGTCGTTTTCGCCATCCTCGGGAACCTCGTCGTGACCCCGCTCTACACCGCCGTGACGGTCGACGCCGTCATCGCGATGATCGTGCCGATCCTCATCCCGTTCAACCTTATCAAGGCGGTGCTGAACGGCGTGTTGACGGTGATCGTGCACAAGAGCATATCCAAGCTGATCACGCCAAAGAAAGTCCAGGCGAAGGGCAGGTAATGGAAGCGGGAGCCCACAGCGGCGCCGCAGGGGCGGCGCGCGGAGAGGCAGGGGGCGAAGGCGGCGCGGGGGCGGCTCCTGCCGTCGAATTCCGGGACGCGAGCTTTTCCTACGACGGCGAGACGCCCGTCATCGACGGCGTGAGCCTCGCCATTGAGCGCGGGTCGTTCACGTGCGTGCTCGGCGGCAACGGGTCGGGCAAGTCGACCCTCGCGAAGCTCGTCTGCGCGCTGCTCGTGCCGGACGAGGGGCGCGTCTCCGTATTCGGCCGCGACACGGCCGACCGCAGCCTTACGTACGCCATCCGCAGCGACGCGGGGCTCGTGTTCCAGAACCCCGACGACCAGCTCGTTGCGAGCATCGTGGAAAACGACGTCGCCTTCGGGCCGGAAAACCTCGGGATACGCCTTCCCGAGCTGCGCATCCGCGTGACGCGCGCACTTGAGAGCGTAGGGCTTGCGGGCTTTGAGAAGCGCGAGACGGAAACGCTTTCCGGCGGGCAGAAGCAGCGCGTGGCCGTCGCCGGCGTGCTCGCGATGGCGCCGAAGATCCTCGTACTCGACGAGGCGACGTCCATGCTCGACCCGCAAGGGCGCGAAGGGCTGCTCGCCACGTGCGAGCGCCTGCATAAAGACGGCATGACCGTCGTCATGATCACGCACTTCATGGACGAGGCGGCGCGCGCCGACCGCGTGATCGCGCTCGAAGCGGGGCGCGTCGCGCTTGACGGCGCCCCCTCCGACGTGCTCTGCCGCGCCGAAGAGCTGCGTGCGCTCGGCCTCGACGTGCCCTTCGCCACTGCGCTGTCGCGCGAGCTGGCGGCGCGCGGCGTGCCCGTGCGCGACACCGTCTCCGACCACGAGCTCGAGGAGGAGCTGTGCCGATTGCATTCGAGCAGGTAAGCTTTTCGTATGTCGGAAACGAAGGCCCCTGGGCGCTGCGCGACGCCGACTTCCGCATTGAGAACGGGGAGTTTTTCGGCATTGCCGGGCATACGGGAAGCGGGAAGAGCACCCTCATCCAGCACATGAACGGGCTTTTGCACCCGACGCGCGGGCGCGTCCTCGTCGACGGGGACGACCTCGCCGACAAGCGGGCGGCCGCAGCGTGCCGGGGGCGCATCGGCATGGTGTTCCAGTATCCCGAGCACCAGCTGTTCGCCGCCACGGTACGCGAGGACGTCGCCTTCGGGCCGAAGAACCTCGGCATTTCCGGAGCCGAACTCGACGACCGCGTCGACGAAGCGCTCGCGACCGTCGGGCTTGACGCGAAGGAGGTCGGCCCGGCAAGCCCCTTCGAGCTTTCCGGCGGCCAGCAGCGGCGCGTCGCGCTCGCCGGCGTGCTCGCGATGCGCCCGAAGGCCCTCGTGATGGACGAGCCCGCCGCCGGGCTCGACCCGCGAGGCCGGGAAAGCCTGCTCGCGCTCATCAGCCGGCTGCATGCGGACGGCCGCACCGTTGTGATGGCGTCGCATTCGATGGACGACCTCGCGCGCATGGCCGACCGCATCCTCGTGCTCGCCGACGGGACGCCCGCCCTCCTCGGAACGCCTGCCGAGGTGTTCGCGGACGCCGAAAGGCTGCGGGAGATCGGGCTCGACGCGCCGGCGGCCGAACGCATGGCGGCACGACTGCGGAACTGCGGCTTCGACTTGCCGCGAGCGCTTTATGACACCTCGACGCTCGCGGAGGACGTCGCCGCGCAGCTTCGCGTCGCGGAGGGGGTCGCAACGCAGGGGGCGAGCGGCCGTGGCTAGCGCCGTCGCGGCGCAGGGGGCGAGCGGCCGTGGCTAGCGCCGTCGCGGCGGTGTTCGGGCGCTACCTCCCGCAGGAAAGCCCCGTCCACCGCATGGATCCCCGCGCGAAGCTCCTGCTCACCGTCGCGTATATCGTCATCGCCCTCGCCTCGTACACGCCCGCCGCACTTGGGGCGTGCGCGGCGTACCTCGTCGTCGCGGTTGCGGCGTCGCGGCTGCCCGTGCGCGCAGTCGTGCGCGCCGTCGCCCCGCTGCTGTTCATCGCGGCGATCGCCGTCGTGCTCAACCTCCTGTTCGTGCAGGAGGGCGACGTGCTCGTGCGCTGGTGGTTCGTGAGCGTCACCGAGGGGGGCGTCGCGGCGGCGGCGCTTTCGGCCTGCCGGCTCGCGCTGCTCCTCACCGGAGCCTGTCTGCTCACGCTCACGACCCCGCTCCTCGACCTCGCCGAGGCGATCGAACGCGCGCTCAAGCCGCTCGCACGCGTCGGCGTGCCTGCCCACGAGATAGGCATGATGATGGGCATCGCGCTGCGGTTCGTGCCGCAGTTCGCCTCCGAGCTGCGCATCATCCGCAACGCGCAGCTCTCGCGCGGAGCCTCGTTCGGGTCGGGGTCCGTCTCTTCGCGCGTCGCGATGCTCGGGGCGCTCATCGTTCCGCTGTTCGTGAGCGCATTCCGCCGCGCGGCAACGCTCGCAGAGGCGATGGACGTGCGCTGCTACCATGGGGACGTCGGACGCACGCGGCTTTCCCCGCTCGCCTTCTCCCGCCGCGACGGCATCGCCTGCGCGCTCACGGCCTGTCTGGCC
>CAZBEP010000210.1:0-3501 GCA_964490925.1 uncultured Eggerthellaceae bacterium
CCGACCAGGCCCAGGAGGTCGTCGAGAACGAGCTGACCCAGCAGACGACCGCCTATCAGAACGGCAACATCGTCTACCTGTCCAACCCGGGCGTGTGGTACACCGCCGAAGGCGGCATCACCGCGCTCGACATCATGCTGCAAGACCTCGAGGACGTGCTGCTGTAGCGAAGCGCGCAGCGCATCCGCAACGGGTCGATTGAAACGGCGGGGCCGGCATGCTCGATGCCGGCCCCGCTGCGTTATGGCCGGCTTGCCCCCGCAAACGGTCGCACGCCCAACGGAGAGCGCGTCGCCCGAAGCCGCCGGACAGCGAACGCATGCACGGCCGTCCGCATGCGACGAGAAAGATGCGGCGGGGCTTCGGCTCTACCCGCGCCCGCCGCGCCATTTCCACCGGGCGCTCTCGGAGCGCCCGCCCTTTTCGGCTCTACCCGCGCTCGCCGCGCCAGGCTCTCACGAGCTCGGCGGCGGCCGCAGCCGGGTCGGGCGCGGCGCACACGGCCGACACGACGAAGAAGCCGGCGACGCCCGTCTTAGCGAGACCGGGGACGTCTGCCGCTTTCACGCCGCCGCCGACGACGACGGGCTTCGGGCTCACGCGCGCGAGCTCGGAAAGCTCCTCCAGGCTGCGCGTGATGACGGCGCCGTCCTCATCGAGCCCGCAGTCGGGCTTCGTCGCCGTCTCGTGGAGCGGGCCTGCCCCCAGGTAGTCCACAAGGCCCACATCGGCCGTCTCGAGGAAGGCGAGCACTTCTCGCGCAGGCGCCGACAGCCCCACGATGCCGTCCTCTCCCAGGTAGCGGCGACAGGTCTCCACCGGCACGTCGGAGCTGCCCACGTGTACGCCGTCGACGCGCACGCCTGCGTCGCGCGCCGCGAGGGCGACGTCGAGCCGGTCGTCCACGAGCAGCGCGACCCTTCCCGCCGCGCCGGCGCGCTCGATCGCGTCGGCGGCCTCGCGCGCGCACGCGAGCAGGTCGCGCGCGCCGCACGTTTTCGAGCGCACCTGCACGCATGTGAACCCGGCGGCAAGCGCCTGGGAGACGATGTCCCCCACCGGGCGGCCGAGCGTGTTCTCCGGGCCGATGACCAGGTACGCCGTGATGTCGAGCCGGGTTTTCACGAGAGCCCTTTCTCCCCATGCGACAAAGCTTCGCCCGCAGGCCGGTCGCCATCCGCACCCGTGGCGATCGCATGCCGAACGCCGGCACTGCGGAGCGCCTCGGGCCGCAGCAGCCGTTGCCTGAAAGCGAGCTGCGCAGAACATTCGACCAGAAGCCGCCACGGGCATTCTACAGGAAAGACCCGCCATGCGGGATCCGCCGCACCGAACTGCTCGCAGTCACATGGTATACTCTCGTTATCTGGGAAAACATATTTGAGGAGGTCTGATGACGAGAGGGAACGAAAGGGAGAGCCCTAGCTACGTTCCTCGTCCCCGTCTGCTGGAAGCGGTCATGGCCCATCGGGACACCCCCGACATCAAAGTCATCACCGGGGTGCGGCGCTGCGGCAAGTCGACCGTCATGAAGATGGTGGAGGACGAGCTCAGACGGTGCGGCACCCCTCCCAGCAACATCTTCTATCGGCGATTCGACGCGTTCGACGTGCCGCTCGGCTACAGCACGAACGACCTGTACGACGAACTCGTCGCAAGCCAAGAAACGCTCAACCCCGACCACCCCTGGTACGTGCTTCTCGACGAGATACAAGACGTCGAGGGCTGGGAGCGGGTTGTTCGGCGCCTCCACTCCGAACCGCGCATCGACGTGTACCTCACGGGGTCTAACGCGCGTCTGCTCTCGAGCGACCTCTCCACCTATCTTACGGGGCGCTATGTAGAGATCGGCGTCTATCCGCTTTCCTTCGCGGAATACCTCTGCTTCGTTCAGAAGCGCATCGTCGATAGCGACGCGCTTCCGAAGAGCATCGACGAACTGCTCGCCGACTACCTGCTCTATGGCGGGATGCCCGGCCTCTTCGAACTCGCCGTGCGCAACCCTCGGACGATCGAGGGCGAGCTGCGCAGCATCTATCAGTCCATCCTGTTCAAAGACGTCGCCCAGCGCTTTCGCATCCGGGATCTCGAGAGGCTTGACCGGCTGATGCGCTTCGTCTGCATGAACGCGGAATCGCTCTTTTCCCCCCACGACGTCGCCAACGCGCTGAGAATCGGAGGGAGCGCGCCTGCGGAGGCCGCCGTGTCCAACATGGTAAAGGCGCTCGAATATGCATTTCTCGTGTATCCCGTCGAGCAGACGGGGATCCAAGGCAGGGAGATCCTTCGCCCACAGTGCAAGCTCTATCCCGTAGACCTTGGATTCCTCGGACTGGCCAGCGCTTTTTCCGAACAGAACGCGCGCCTGGAATGCGCCGTGGCGCTCGAGCTGCTGCGGCGCGGGTACCGCATCTTCGTCGGCACCGGCCCTGCAAGCGAAGTCGACTTCGTAGCGGTGGACCCGACTTCCTCGGAGAAGATGTACATTCAGGTGGCTCCCGACATTCGCAGCGAAAAGGAGCGGAGCCGCGCGCTGCGCCCCCTGAAAGCCCTCACCGATGCGCACCCCCGGCTTCTGATCACGTTGACCCGCTTCACCGAAGAGACGACGGCAGAAGGGATCAAGATCGTCCACGCGATTCCCTGGCTTACGAGCGGCGCTCTATGAGACCCGCATACCGATGACGCGACGGCGCGGCGGACGCTGCAGAGCCGTTCCGTGCTGCGGCGCGACCGCCCGTCGCCCTGTCATCGACGCGTCCGCCTGCCTTCAAGTCGGAATCGTCTCGCCCGTCGATTTGCGCCGTCGCACGCCGACAACGCATGGAAAATCCTGCGTTTTTGGTATTATTCTCGCTGAAAGCACGCCCTCGAAGGCATCTTTCTGCGCGGTGCCTTTTTCTGCATCCGGGTTCTGTGCTCTCGCGCCTGTGGCGCGGCCAGGCATTCTGCGCGCCGCGCAGCTCTTTGCATGTCCGTAGCAGACGGCACGCCGCGCCTGCGCGCTGCGTTCCCCTGCGCCATCGCGCGATGGCTTCGGTGTGCCTTGAGCAGAAAGGGATCGACAACATGGGCGATCAAATTCCCGACAAGGGCGCGCCGGGCCTTCCCGCAGCGGCCAAGGAGCGCATCGTGCTCGTCGTGTGCGGCCTGCTTGCCGCCGCCGTCGTCGTCGTGCTCGCCGTCGGAGGCAACCCGGCCAACATGGCGATCTGCATCGCATGCTTCATCCGCGATACGGCAGGCGCCCTGAAGCTGCAGACGACCGAGACCGTCCAGTATCTGCGCCCCGAGATCATCGGCATCGTGTTGGGCGCTCTGGCCATGGCCCTGGCCAGCAAGGAATTCCGACCGTCAGCCGGGTCGTCGCCGCTGACGAGGTTCTTTCTCGGATTCATCATGATGATCGGCGCGCTCGTGTTCCTCGGGTGCCCGCTGCGCATGACCTTGCGCATGGCTGCGGGCGACCTGAACGCGTGGGTCGGCCTCGTCGGCTTCGCG
>CAZBEP010000211.1:0-3458 GCA_964490925.1 uncultured Eggerthellaceae bacterium
CCGCTACTGCGAGGCCGCCGGCGAGCCCGACCGCTTCCTCATCCACCACGGCAACTTGTCGGCGTCCTACCGCGAGGCCGCCGAGGACGTCATGAAGGACGAGGAAGAGACCCGCACGACCGTCACCACCGCCACGCTCGAGCTCGGCATCGACATCGGGCGGCTCGAGCGCGCGTTCCAGATCGACGCGCCGTTCACCGTGTCGGCCTTCCTGCAGCGGATGGGGCGCACCGGGCGGCGCGGCGGGCCGCAGGAGATGCGGTTCGTCATGCGCGAAGAGCAGCCCGAGCCGCGCGCTATGCTTCCCGAGACGATCCCCTGGAAGCTGCTACAGGGAATCGCGCTCGTGCAGCTCTACCTCGAAGAGCGCTGGGTGGAGCCGCCGCGGCTCGACCGGCTCCCCTACAGCCTGCTCTTCCACCAGACGCTCGCCACGCTCGCCTCGGAGGGCGAGGCGACGCCCGCGCGGCTCGCCGAGCGGGTGCTCTCGCTCACGTACTTCCACCGGGTCACGACCGACGACTACCGGCTGCTCCTGCGCCACCTGATCGAGACCGACATGGTCGAGCGCACCGAGGGGGGCGGCCTCATCGTCGGCCTGGCGGGCGAGCGCGTGGCGAACTCGTTTCGGTTCTACGCCGTGTTCCGGGAGAACGAGGAGTACACCGTGCGGTCGGAGTCCCAGGAGATCGGCACTATCGTGGCGCCCCCGCCCGCCGGCGAGAAGATCGCCATCGCGGGCCACGTGTGGGTGGTCGAGGAAATAGACCACGCGCGGCGCCTCGTGTACTGCACGCAGGTGAAGGGCACGGTGCCCGCGTACTTCGGCGACGTGGCGGGAGACGTCGACACGCGCGTCCTCGAACGCATGCGGCGCGTGCTCGAGGAGCGCTGCGGATACCCGTACCTCATGCGAAACGCCGTCGCGCGGCTCGCGCAGGCCCGCCACGTCGCCGAGAACGCCGGCGTCGCGCACCGTCCGCTTGTAAACCTCGGCGGAGATCTGTGGTGCCTGTTCCCCTGGCTCGGCACCTATGCGTTCCTTGCGCTCGAGCGCCTGCTCAAACGCAAGGCGGCGCCGATCCTCGGCCTCAAGGGCATAGACGCGTCGCGGCCGTACTTCATCCAGTTCAAGATGGACTGCGGCGAGCGCGAGTTCTTCGACGCCATGGCCCGCCTGGCCGAGCAGCCCTTCGACGCGATGGAGCTGCTCTACCCCGGCGAAGTGCCGGTGTTTGAAAAGTACGACGGCTTCCTGCCGACAGAGCTCGTGCGGCGCGGCTTCGCCTACGGCGTGCTCGACGTCGAGGGCGCGAAGGCCCGCGTCCGCAGCTGGGACGAGGCCCGCACGCTGCCGCAGGGGAAATGCGTTTCCCAAGACCTATAATGGGTCGGCTCCCGATCAGTCGCCGCGAAAGGAACCGCCATGCCGAAGTCATCCGCCTTTAGGCCCTCGGGCGATCTGCGCCGCATGCTGCGCGCCATCGACCGCAAGGGGTACCCGGCGTACAAGCAGCTTGCCGGGCCGTACCGCTTCGACAGGTTCGACCTGCACATCGACCACGTGCAAGGCGACCCGTTCGCCGCCCCCTCAAGCGTGCGGATCGAGGTCGCGCACGGCGTCGCGGGCTTCCCTGCGGCGCTCAGGACGACGGCCTGCCAGCGGCGCGCGCTCGCCGACCATCTGACGCGCCTCGTCGGGGCGCAGTTCGCGCGGGCCGAGCGCGGCAGGGGGTCGGGCAAAAGCGGCCTTGTCGCGATCTCGCGCTGCGGACAGGAGGTGCTCGAGCGCAGCGCCTGCGAGATCGGCGACGACGCGATCATCCTGCGTTTCCACGTGGGCTTCCCCGCGTTCGGGCGCACGATCGACGCCGAGGGGCTTGACCGCATCCTCTTCGGCCTGCTCCCCCGCGTCGTCGATGCCTGCCTCGTGTTCCGCAACATCGACAATGCGAAGGCGACCCGCGCGGTGCTTCTCGCCGAGGACCAGCACGCGCTGCGCGCCGCGCTGCGCCGCGAGGGCCTTGTCGCGTTCGTCGCCGACGGAGCCGTCCTTCCGCGCGAAAGCGGGGTGTCCGACAAGCCGATGCGCGGCGCCGTACCGTTCGCCTCGCCCGAAACGCTGCGGAAAACCTTCGAGCTGCCCCATACCGGCGCCGTGAGCGGCATGGCTCTCGAAAAGGGCGTCACCCTCATCGTCGGCGGCGGCTACCATGGGAAATCGACGCTGCTCGAGGCCCTGCAGGCAGGCGTGTACGACCACATCGCCGGCGACGGGCGCGAGTTCGTCGTCGCCGACGCGACCGCCGTGAAGCTGCGCGCCGAGGACGGCCGCTCCGTGCGCGACGTCGACATATCCGCGTTCATCAACGGCCTGCCGAACGGCGCCGACACCGCATCGTTCTCCTCGCTCGATGCGAGCGGATCGACGTCGCAGGCCGCTGCGGTGGCGGAAAGCCTGGAGGCGGGCGCGCGGCTCTTCCTCATCGACGAGGACACCTCCGCCACGAACTTCATGGTGCGCGACGAGCTCATGCAGCGGGTCGTCTCCCGCGAGCAGGAGCCCATCACCCCCTTCGTCGAACGGGTGCGCGCGCTCTGCGATCAGGCCGGCGCCTCGACGATCCTCGTCGCCGGCAGCTCGGGGGCGTTCTTCTCGGTCGCGGACTGCGTTGTCCAGATGGACTGCTACCGCCCGTTCGACGTCACCGAGCGCGTGCGCGAGATCTGCGCCGCTGCGGGCGCCGCCGTCCCGGTATCCGCCGCAGGTGCCGCTGGCGCGCCGCCCGCCCCGACGTCCGCAGCGGGCGCCGCCGCTCCCGCGCTCCCGGACGACGGTGCAGCCCTGTTCGCGCCGCGCCGCAGCCGCGCCTTCCCGAAGCCTCCCCGCGAGGCTGGCGAGCGCGACCGCAATGGGCGCCGGGACGGGGCGGGACGCGGGAGGCGCGGCGGCGGCCGGGGCGCGGGGCGGAGCCTCAAGGTGCGCTCCCACGGGCGCGACTCCCTGTCCGTCGGAACGCACGAGGTAGACGTGCGCCTCGTCGAGCAGATCGCCGACGACGAGCAGACGGCCGCGCTCGCCTACCTCCTGCGCTACGCGCTCGAACGGCTCGCCGACGGGCGGCGCACGGTGCCGGAGATCGCCGACGCCCTGTGCGCGACGCTCGACGACGAGGGCTGGGCGCCGCTGTGCGGCGGCTACGTCCCCTGCGGGCTTGCGAAACCCCGCCGCGAGGAGCTGATCGCCTGCCTCAACCGCTACCGGGGATAGCCGCCCCGCTACCGGGAGCCGCCGGGGCCGGCCGCTGCGGCTCAGCCGTGAGTCGCCGGAGCCGGCCGCTGCCGCAGCGTCGCCGCCGGGGTCGGCCGCCGGAAACAGAACGCGCGAGGGGGCGGGCGCCTGGCTCGCGCGCCCGCCCCCTCTCTGTCAGACCCGGCCGCCCGCTGCGACCCGGCCG
>CAZBEP010000212.1:0-1771 GCA_964490925.1 uncultured Eggerthellaceae bacterium
CACAGCACCATTCAGCTGCTTGACAGCTACGCTCTAGATAGGCGGCGTCACGCTCGTGCACGTCGCGCTTTGACGCGTCACCGCCGTAACGCCGCTCGAGCAATTTCTGGCTCATTGCAAGGTCGAGCCGCAGGTAAACCACAGCATCCGGCTCGGGCAGTCCGAGCAGCCGAAACTCGTAATCGAAAAGCCACTCTGTAAAGTTCCGCCACTCGTCTTCCGGCAGCTTCGAGCACTGATGAATCGCGTTTGACGTGGTGTAGCGGTCCGCTAGGAACACGTCGCACGCCTCGAATTCTTCCCGCCATGATTTCAGATAGCTCACGAGGCGATCCATCGCAAAGAACGACGAGGCCGCATACGCGCTCACGTCATCGGCGCGCTCGCCGAAGCCCCCGCGCAAGTAATCCTCAGCAAGCGCCGCCGACGGCTCCCCATAGCAAGGAAAAGAGATGCTTCCCACCTTTAGCCCGCGCGCCGCAAGGGCGGAACGCAGCAGCCCCGTCTGTGTCTCTTTGCCGGATCCGTCTAAGCCTTCGATGGCTATGAACTTCGCTGTCACGACTACCGGCCTACCTTTGCGTATTTAGCCTCAGTCGCGTCCTTGGCGGGCGCCCACCAGGCCTCGTTGTCCCGATACCACTCGATCGTCTCCCTCAGGCCTGAGGCGAAGTCGGTGTGCCCCGGGCGCCATCCGAGCTCCTCCCTGAGCTTCGTCGGGTCGATCGCGTAGCGGCGGTCGTGGCCGGGGCGGTCGCGCACCCGGTCGAAACCGTCGGCGGGCCGACCCATCTCCTCGAGGACGGAGCGCAGCACGTCTATGTTGCTGCGCTCCCCGTCCGCGCCGACGAGGTAGGTCTCCCCGACGCGGCCGTGGGTCAGTATTTCCCACACCGCGCTCGAGTGGTCGTCGACGTGGATCCAGTCACGCACGTTCAGCCCGTCGCCATAGAGTCTGGGGCGAGCCCCGCAGAGTATGTTGGTGATCTGGCGGGGGATGAACTTCTCCACGTGCTGGCGCGGGCCGTAGTTGTTCGAGCAGTTCGAGATGGTGGCGCGCACGCCGTAGGTGCGAACCCAGGCCCTCACGAGCATGTCCGAGGCTGCCTTGGTGGAGGAGTAGGGCGAGCTCGGGCGGTAGGGCGTCTGCTCGGTGAAGCGCGCCGGGTCGTCGAGCGCGAGGTCTCCGTAGACCTCATCGGTCGAGACGTGGTGGAATCGCGTGCCGTGGCGCCGCGCCGCCTCGAGCAGGACGAAGGTGCCCTCCACGTTGGTTCGCACGAAGGGCGCGGGGTCGGCGATCGAGTTGTCGTTGTGGGACTCCGCCGCGAAGTGCACGCAGGCCTCCGCCCGCCCAAACAGCCGATCCACCAGGCCGGCGTCGCAGACGTCGCCCACCACGAGCTCGACCCGCCCCCCGGGCAGCCCGGCGAGGTTCTCGGGGTTGCCCGCGTAGGTGAGCTTGTCGAGCACGATCACGTGCACGTCGGGCTGGTTTCTCACCACCCAGTGCACGAAGTTTGAGCCGATGAAGCCGGCGCCCCCGGTGACGACGAGGTTCATAGGGTGCCCCCGTCAAGCGTGGCCTTCCCGGTAGACGCGCTCCTCAGGACGCGCCCCTCGATGACCTTCCGTAGATGAGCTCCGTAGGATGTCTTCCCGTACTTGATCGACGCGCGCTCGATGGCGTCTCTGCCGATCCAGCCGCTGTTGTACGCAATCTCCTCAAGGGCGCCGATTTGGAGTCCCTGATTTATCTCGAGCGCCCGCA
>CAZBEP010000212.1:1871-3426 GCA_964490925.1 uncultured Eggerthellaceae bacterium
AGAGAGATAGCCTTGCCCTTCGCATCAAACTCAACGATGCCAAAACGCTCCGGATCCGGCACGTAGTACCCGAACACCGTGGCGCCACTCTCCATCCGAGCCGCCTGTCTCAGATTAGAGGTGAGTCCACCCCCGTAGAAGATGTTGTCTCCCAGGATGAGCGCGCACGGATCGCCGTCAATGAAGTCCTCGCCTATAAGCAAACCCTGCGCGAGACCTTCGGGCCTAGGCTGCTCGGCATAGGACATCCTGACGCCAAACTCCGAGCCGTCCTCCAGCAGGTTTTTAAACTCGGGAAGGTCGCTCGGCGTGCTGATCAGCAAAATATCCCTGATGCCGGCGAGCATGAGAACCGACAGCGGATAGTAGATCATCGGCTTGTCGTAGACGGGCAGGAGCTGCTTGCTCGTCACCGTCGTGAGCGGATAAAGCCGCGTCCCTGATCCGCCCGCAAGAATAATACCTTTCACCATATGCCTTTCAGTTTTGCATGTTTTCAGTTGCTGCTTTGTTCGATTTCACGTGGATTAGCCTTTGCAAGACCTCGCTCTCGCGGTCTTTCTTTTCTCGCTAGGTTCAACCCCATCTTGGCTGTCACCCTCCTACCGCAGATGGAAAGCTCGACCTCCGCAGTACGCTTTCGGCGATTCACTTTCCTTATGAGGGCTTCCCTCCCCACAAGAGGGCCTGACGTCACGACGACACGACCCCCCTCCACGAATCCCTCGCTCATCCCAACGATTCGGCACTCTTTCTGCGTAAATGAGCAGATCCAGGAGACCTCCTGATCAGACAAAGACGCAAACTGCCCGCCGCTGCTCACCAGCCGCGCAAATCGCAGCGAGCACCTGAGCGCTCGTGCGACCGTGTCCAAATCCGACGGACGACATACCGCCATGACATAACCGGGCAAAAGCGCCTCGAAACCTTCGACGAGCTTGCCGTCGACCTTGGAAAGCGTGCGACGCTTGGGACTGAACAGTTCCTCGAATGCGTCATCGAGCCCTGCCGCGCGGGCGGCGCGCAGAATAAGCTCACACGCCAGATCCTCGCGTCCAGTCTCGACCTGAACGGCGTACCATTTGGCCACAGCCAGGCTTCCTCCTTTTTGGCATAGCTTCGCCATCGCCCTTGAAAGAAGTGCTCCGATGAAGCGAGATATTCGTCCCCGCCGCTTGTACGACTCCCGATCGCGGGCTCGCTTTACACAGCAAGGTGTGGGTGCGGTCTTTTGTAATCAAGAAGCCCTAAGGGCGTCTCAGTCACAGGAAACCGACTAGCGAAAAAATGGGCGGGGCTTTCCTATCCTCCACGGGCTTGAACGGTCGTTTCAGAATTGATGCCCGCTCTTACGTGGGGTCCCTGACTTCAACAGGGACGAGAAAGCAACCCGTCAGATTCGTTCAATACCCCCCCCCGAAGATGTACTTGGAGCGCCCTCTTCGACCGCCTCCGCGAGGCTTTTGTTCGCCACCTCCGCCATCGCAGCCCGCCCTCGATCCTTGAACGGAACGTCGATCGGCATGCGCTCGACGAGGCCGCCGTCGGCCTCGGA
>CAZBEP010000213.1:0-3366 GCA_964490925.1 uncultured Eggerthellaceae bacterium
GGATCTCGGACGCCACGGATGCTCGGAATCACGTTGAAATCCCGGTATGCTCTCATGGACATCCCCCTCCCCATGCCATTGCTTTCTATCAGGTAAGTAGGACTCCTTTCAGCAAGTTAATCTCTATGATGCCAGTATCGAACTTGCATGTGCGTACTTCCCTTGTTCTCGTCGAACTCTATAGTGCAAGCTGTACGGCGTTCGCGCGGGCGCGCCTCAAGGGGGGCGACAACAATGCCTGCCGAAGCGGCGCGCGGGAGCGGGTGCGCGACGTTTTGGCACTGCGACGAGCGCATCGGAATGCGGAGACAAGGAGACATGCGATGAGCACGGCGAAACTGAAAGACTACGAGGAAATCATGGCCGTAGCGCAGCTCTACATCGACGGCTGCGCCAAAGGCGACGGCGACCACATGAAGCCGGCGTTCCATGAAAACGCCACGATCAACGGGGCGCCCATCCAGACGCTGTTCGACGATGTCACGAAGGCGGGGGCGACCGACTCCTCGGCGCGCGTCGACGTGCTCGATGTCGTCGGCGACATCGCGGTCATCCGCATCACGCTCGAGAACTACCACGGGGCGGACTACATCGACTTCCACGCGCTCAAGAAGGAAACCGACGGCTGGAAGATCACGGCGAAGGTGTTCGCCGACGCCTAGGCGCTGCGACCGGCACGTTGCGGCCAGCGCGCGAAACCGCATACGGCAGCGCACGGCGGCTCGTTTCGGCGGGCCGCCTTCGTTTCGGGCGCGGGCGCGGCTCCAAGCGCACGGCGCTTCCCTCGTGCTGCATTGAGATATGCAATGATGTCCTCGTCCGTTTCGAGGAATTCGGCCGCATCGCATGTCGCCGCTTTTTTCATTTCGTCATAAAACAAACGCAGGTCAGAGTTCTAAACTTCTGACCTGCGATAACGTTTGGTCGCGGGGGCAGGATTCGAACCTACGACCTTCGGGGTCTTATCAAGGGTTTAACCATACTCCACGATAAACCGCGTTACACCAGCTCAACAGCGTTTTTCACTCAACAACGCTCAATCATTCTCAATGATTGAATCAGCATCGTTCTTGCACGTTTTCTTGCATGCAAAACCGGCTATCGCGCCGCGCCAAAACTCCCAGGCAGGCCGTATGTCCTGTTCGCTTCCCTATAACTACAACAGCAATTCTAACCGAAGGGAAAACACCATGACAACGAGCAATTGGAACCGACTCCTGCAAGAACATCAGATGGCGTACTTCCGTGGCGACCTTGCAACGAGCTCGCTGCAATCTTACGACTTCGAAGAGAAGAAGAGCATCAGCGAAGCGATGGACGCCAGCACCGCCGCCATCGATGCGGCCATGAGAGCAGATTTCGAGCAGATGCCGCCCACAATGCAGCTTCGCATGTTTGACCCGCTCGGCGCGTCCGGCACCGAGACACGGGGGTGGTGGGAGCGCATCTTGCTGAATTTGGATGCCGTACCGGACACATCGCCCGTGATGTAATCGGTAAGGCATACCCGACACGGCACGACCCCGCTCATAGCACAAGTGAACGGAGCCTTTCTCTGGTTGCGTGTCGGTCGTGTCGGATCCTCTCTATCGCGATCTGCACCATGTCTATGGCGTCTTTCATGTTGCCCGCGTAGCCGTCATGGTCGTCGTACTTCCACTTGCCCCAGCGCGGGCTAGAGCCTATCCAATGACAGCGGTATTTCACGGCGTAGTGGCCCGTCTTCCCCGGTGCAGGCGTCTTGTAATACACCGTCAGCACCACCAGCACGCTGCCGCTCATGTGCTTCTTGTACCAGCCGCCATCGCCCAGGCTCGCCCTGTCTATCTCGATGTCAACCACGGCTTTGCCCTCGATGCCCGCGAAATCGTCGTCGCAGCCCTCGCATTCGAGCCCGACGCACCAACCGAGCCACTTCTTCTTGCCGTTGCGCATTATGGCCACGCGGTAGCGGGGAATGGGAAGGCTGTCCGCAGAGATGGAAACCGTGCCGCCGCTGGATGCCGAGCTGCCGGACAGCAGACGGTTCACTTCCGCTTGCACTTCCGCGTAGCGGGAGCCGAGCGCTGTCCTGCGGGCGTCGCCGTTGCCGTAGAGGCCGTTTATCACGTCCTGGGCGATCTTGGTCACGTCGCCGGACGGCGCGTTGCCGGAGCCGCCGGAAGACCCGCCCGAAGCGGATCCGTTATCGGCCTTGCCGTTGTAGTGAAGTATGAAATCCCAGCTGCCGGAATAGTAGCCGTGAATGCTCGACTCCCGCCCGGTCTGGTCGCCGGGCTCGCCGTCGATGCCGCTAGTCTCTGAGATCGAGAACTCGCCCAGCAGGTCGGCGCTGCCGTCGTTCTGGATGCACATCGCGGCATGGCTCGACACATCGAGGTATATGTCGCCAGGCTGCGCGTTGAACGACATCGGCTTCTTCTCGAACAGCCCGCTGCCGACGAGCGCGGACTCCATGTCGCCGGTGTAGTGGTAGCGGGTTATCCGGCCCTCGTAGGCCGTGCCCTTCAGAGTCATCTCCCAAGCCTCGCACACCGTCGAGGAGCAGTCGCGGTCGCCCTTCTTCACCTGAATGGCGCCAGCGTCCGTCGAGACGCTGCAGTACCCGGACGTTCCGAAGCGCCCAGGCTGCGAGTAGCCGTGCTCCGGGCAAGTGCATAAGTGCCGCATGATCTGCACGGCCACGCTTGCGCGTGAAATACCCATGTGAATCAACTCCTTATAGAAAGGGCGCCGTCAGAAGACGACGCCCGACCGCCAAACCCGAATGCGTTTAAGCCTCGTTCGCGCCCTCGGGCAGATGCGCCCCGATTTCGGCCATGATGGGCGAAAGAATCGCCATCACGAACGCCACCACCAGCGCCCGCATGGTCGGATCCAACACGGCCATGCCGACGATCATGTCCACGTTGGCGATGAATACACCCAGCGCCCCCTGGACGATCATGCGAGTCAATCGCCAGTTCCACTCGTTGCCGGTCAAGAATCTGTTCATCGATCGTCCCTTCTCTTAAGTTCCTCAACGTCACGCTCCACCAGATCTGCCCTTCGCTCTAGTCAGTGTCGTCACAAGATTTGATGATATGATGGGCGCATAGAATCCCGACGTCAGGAGCCGACCATGCCGCAGCCCGGCCATCGCCGCCACGACATCGACGATCGCGCCTGGGCGATCATAGGGCCGCTTCTTCCCGGCCGAAGGGGCCAGTGGGGAGGGGTCGCCGAGGACGACAGGCGCTTTGCAAACGCCGCGCTCTGGGTCCTGAGGACCGGCGCCCCTTGGCGGGACCTGCCGCCGGACTACGGCGGACGGAAGAACGCCCACCGACGTTTTTGCAGATGGCGGGACAAGGGAGTCTGGGAGCG
>CAZBEP010000214.1:0-3356 GCA_964490925.1 uncultured Eggerthellaceae bacterium
GCGGCCCCCTTCCTTTTGCGGCCGCCTTCCGGCGGGCGGCGCCGGGCGCCCCCGCTCCCCGGCGCGGCGGTGTTGATTTTGTCTGCTCCCGTAATCGGTTTGCACACGAAGTATAATAGGCTTCGATATGAGAGCGTCGCCCCTGCGGGTTTGCTCGGCCTGCAGGGGCGCCGTGTTTTCGGGACGGCATATGAGAGAGGTTGACTTACGGTGGCAGATTACCTGAAAAGCGACCTCTCTCAAGATCTTGCGTCTCTTGATGTCTCCGAGCTCGCGAAGCGCCTCTCGGCTTCCTCTCGCCGTGATCGCCAGCATGCGGCGGCCGCGCTTGCCGAGCGGGCGCGCAAGGATCCCGCATCGCTCATCCCGGTCGGGCCCGATCTGGTCGACGCGCTCGGCCGTCCCGAGGCGCGCACGCGATGGGAGTGCCTCGACGCGCTCACCGAGCTCGTCGGCCACGCTTCTCGCCTGTGCGACAAAGCCGTTGTCGGGGCGGAGGCGTCTCTCTTCGACGAGGGGAGCGGGCCGGTGCGCCTCTCGGCGATGCGTTTTCTGTGCCGTCTCGGCGCGACGACGGAGAACCGCTCTGAAAAGGTATGGCCGCTCATCGACGAGGGGATCCGCTGCTACCACGGCGACCTCGAGTTTCCAAAGATGCTCGCGGCGGTCGCCGAGTTTTCGCTCGGAAAGCTCAGTCCCTCGGTGTGCGAGTCTCTTGCCGAGCGCATGTCTTTCGACGCAAAGAGCGGCAAGGGCTCGCTCAAGCGGCGCGCGGCCCAGATCATCGAGAACGCGACAAGGCGGCTCTGATCGCAGCGGGAATTCCGAGAAGCCCCGCAGGGTCGTTCCGCGCGCCCGCTCAAGCCGCGTTCGCAGCCTGCCCTAAGAGGAGGAATCCATGCTTCGACATGCGGTAACGCTTATCCCGGGCGACGGGATAGGCATCGAGGCGTCTGCGGCGATGCGCCGCGTCGTGGAGGCGAGCGGCGCGGACGTCGATTGGCGCGTCGCCGAGGCGGGCTCCTCGTGCCTCGAGCGATACGGCACGCCGCTGCCCGACGAGACGCTTGACTCCATCCGCGAGACGAAGGTCGCCATCAAAGGGCCCGTCACGACCCCGGTAGGCACGGGCTTTCGGAGCGTGAACGTCGCGCTGCGCCAAGCGCTCGGGCTCTATGCGTGCCTTCGCCCCGTCCACGCCATGCAGGGGGCGGGAGGGCGCTACGACGACGTCGATCTCGTCATCGTGCGAGAAAACTCGGAGGACCTCTACGCCGGCATCGAGTTTGAAGAGGGGTCGGACGGCGCCCGTGCGCTCATCGATCTGTGTGCGCGCGAGGGGGCGGGCGAGATCAAGCCCGACTCGGGGATTTCCGTCAAGCCGATCTCGGCTACGGCCACGAGACGCATCGTGCGCTATGCCTTTGAATACGCGATCTCCCACGGTAGGCGCATGGTGACCGCAGTGCACAAGGCGAACATCATGAAGCACTCCGACGGGCTGTTTTTGCGCGTCGCGCGTGAAGTCGCGAAAGATTACGAGGGTCGCATCGCATTCGACGAGCGCATCGTGGACGCGTTCTGCATGGGCCTCGTCGTCGATCCGGCGCAGTTCGACGTGGTCGTGCTTCCGAACCTGTACGGCGACATCGCGAGCGATCTGGCCGCCGGCCTCGTGGGGGGCTTAGGCATTGCGCCGGGCGCGAACGTCGGCGACGAGTACGCGGTGTTCGAGGCGGTGCACGGATCGGCGCCCGACATCGCGGGCAAAGACGTCGCGAACCCGACGGCGGAGATCCTGTCCGCCGCGATGATGCTCGATTACCTCGGCGAGCGCGCGTGCGCCGAACGCATCCGCGCGGCCGTGCGCGCGGTGTATGCGCAAGGCGCGACGCTGACGGCGGATATCCGCAAGGCGACGGGATCCGACGCGCCGGCGTCGTCGTGCACGGAGTTCACGGACGCGCTCGTCGCGGCGCTCGCATAAGCCGTGCTTGCAGGACGTCAGGGCGAACGAGGGGGAAGCGAATGACGGAGTTCTCATCAAGCCGCGCCGCCGTTCTCGAGACGGAGGGCGGCCGCTACGCGTACTATCCCGTTGCGAGCGTGGAGGGCGCGGCCGACCTTCCTCTCGCGCTCAAGGTGCTCGTCGAGAACGTGCTGCGAAACGCTTCCGACGACGCCGAGGCGAAGCTGCTCGCCGACCGCATCGTGGCGGCCGCCCATGCGGGCGCGACGGGCGGCGAAGTCGAGTTCTCGCCGGCGCGCGTGCTGTTCCAGGACTTTACAGGCGTGCCGGTGTTCGTCGACTTCGCGGTCATGCGCGCGGCCTGCGCGAGCCTCGGGGGCGACCCGGTGACTGTCAACCCGCTCGTGCCGTGCGACCTCGTGATCGACCATTCCGTGATCGCGGACGTTGCGGGGCGCGCCGGCGCGCTCGAAGAGAACATGCGCATCGAGCAGGAGCGCAACCGCGAGCGCTACGCGTTCCTCAAATGGGCGCAGGAATCCTTCCGCAACGTCCGCATCGTGCCGCCGGGCGCGGGCATCTGCCATCAGCTCAACATCGAACAGTTCGCCCACGTCGTCATGACGTCGGAGGACGCGGGGATTCCGACGCCGGCGGGGGCGCTGCCGACCGCGTACTTCGACACGCTCGTCGGCACGGACTCCCACACGCCGACCGCGAACGGGCTCGGCGTGCTCGGCTGGGGAGTCGGCGGCATCGAGGCCGAGGCCGCCGCGCTCGGCCAGCCTATCACGACGCTCGTGCCGAAGGTCGTCGGCGTGCGCCTGACGGGCCGGCTTTCGGAGGGCGTCACAGGCATGGACGTCGCGCTGACGTTCGCGCAGGCGCTGCGCGCGAAGGGCGTCGTCGGCTGCTTCGTCGAGTGCTTCGGCGACGGCGTCGCGGCGCTGTCCGCCACGCAGCGCGCCTGCGTTTCCAACATGACTCCCGAATACGGCTGCACGGCCACGCTGTTCCCCGTCGACGGACGCACGCTCGACTACCTCGCGCTCACGGGACGCAGCCCCGAGAGGCGCGCGCTCGTCGAGGCGTACGCGAAGGCGCAGGGCTTCTGGAGCGATCCGGACGCTGCGCGCTCCTACGCCGAGGTGGTCGACATCGACCTGTCGGCCGTCGAGCGCTCCCTCGCCGGCCCGTCGCGCCCGCACGACCGCATTGCCCTTTCCGGCGCGCAGGCGGCGTTTCGCTCCGTTTGCGACGAGCGCGGCCTCGACGCGGGCAAGCGCGTCTCCGTCGAGGTCGACGGCGCGTCCTGCGAGCTGGCGCACGGCGCGATCGCGATCGCGGCGGTCACGAGCTGCACGACGGCGACGGATCCCGCGATGAT
>CAZBEP010000215.1:0-3323 GCA_964490925.1 uncultured Eggerthellaceae bacterium
TCATGTACGGATATCCGGAGGTCTGCGAAACGAGCATGCGGGCAATTGCAAAGCTTAACGAAGCAGGAATCCCCTGCGTGGTGCTGAGCAAAGGCGAGCTTCCGTCCGCCTTGTCCGAATACTCTCCGGACAACGTGTACGGTATCACCCTTGTGTCGGTCGACGAGCGCTACCGTTCTCATTATGAGTCGGGTTCGGCTCCTTACGAGACGAGACTCGAAGCATTACGAAGCCTTCACGGAAAAGGATGTAAAACGTGGGTGAGCATGGAGCCGTATCCCACGCCGAACATCATCGAGCAGGATCTCGGCGAGCTGCTTCAGGCGATTTCCTTTGCAGACCGAATCATATTCGGGCGTACGAATTACAACAAAACCGTGTCATCTTTCCCGCATGTCAAAGATTGGTATAACGACCGCGCACGCGAAGTGGCCGCGTTTTGCAATGCCCGGAATATCGATTGTTATATCAAAAAGGGTACTTGGACTGCCTCGGGACGGGCGGGCGCCGGATCCGCCATGCCGTCGGCAGGAGCCGCCTGATAGATGGTTCCACCTGCTAAGGAAACGACGATCAATTCGCCGCCGCGAGGGTCCGCCCGCTTGGGGCCGAGGCTCGGCAGCCTTCGGGCGATGGCACGATAATCCCAGCTCATAAGGCGTTTCGAGGAGGATTCTGCGGGCGCTCAGGCGGCGTTCGGGGATCGGGGTCGCTTCGGGCATGAGAGCAGGAGATCCCCTTCGATACTCTATTCAGCGTCGCGCATCATCCTCGTCTATAATCCATCTCGCTGAGAAACGAATGAGAAGAGAAGAGAAGCCGACGCGCCGCAGGGAAGCCGACGCGCTGCGAAGGGGTCGACGGATCGCAGGGAAGCCGACGCGCTGCGGAGAGGCCGATGAGCTGCGAAGAGTCCGCCCTGTCGCCGAGGCGCCAGCTCGCCGCAGGGAGGCCAACGCACTGCGGAGAAGCCAGCGCGCTGCACGCCGGCAAGAGAGGAGATGTCGATGCCTCCAAGGCCGACGCCGCCGCGATCGGCGTACGCTGACTCCCGCGAGCATGCGGGCGGACCGATGCGGACCCGCGCGCGCAGGAGGGCGGTGCGCGGGGAGTACATGCGCAGCCTGCGCTACGCCTTCGGGCTCATGTGGTCGGTGCGCCCCGGCTACGTTGTGCTCAACCTCGCGAATCTGCTGTGGAACATTCCCTCGCGCATCCTGAACCTCTGGATCGTCCAGTTCGTCGTCAATACGGCGACAGGCTCGGGCGATTTCCAGTCGGTGCTGTTCGCCTGCGGGGGCTACCTCGCCTTCATGCTCGTGCGCGACGGCTTCCAGTGCTTTCTCGAGAACGACTACAACGTCGCCGCCGCCGACAACATCCGCTCGGAGATCCAGCTGCGCCTGCATCGGCGGGCGAAGGACATCGACCTGGCCTCCTTCGACGCACGGGAGTTCTACGACGACTACGCCCGTGCCCTCGACGTGCTCGACGAGCGCATCATCAAGTGCTTCACCGACCTTGTCTCGGTGCTGTCGGCCGTGGTGAGCATCGTCACCGTCGGAAGCGTCATGGCAACGATGAGCTGGGAGCTCATGGCTCTCGCGGCAGTCGGCTGGATCGTCACCGTGTGGGCCTACTCGCGCCGCTCGCGCATCGCAGTGCTCCGCAACCGCGCCATCACCCCGCTCATGCGGCGCTTTCAGTACCTCAACGATCTCTACTACGAGCGCCAGTTCGCCAAGGATGTCCGCTCCGAGCGCATCGACGAGATCGCCGAGGCCGATCATTTGCGCTGCGCGGCGAGCCTCGACGCGGAGGACCGCCGCTGGGGCGGGAAGTCGGCGCTGCTCACCTACCTCGGGCGCGGCGTGTCGTCGGCCACCGACGCGCTCATGTACGCGTTTCTGGCCTGGGGGATCATCGCGGGGAGGCTCGACGCGGGCAGCTTCATGGCGCTTGCGAACGCTACCTGGCAGTTCGCGAGCAACCTCCAGACGCTCTTCCGCGCCATTCCCGAACTCGGGGAGACCTGCCTGCTCATCTCCGACTCGATCGATTTCGACGATAACCGCTCCACGATCGTCGACCCGCCGGAAGGCGAGGCGCTTGCCGTGCCCGCGCGCGTCGAGGTGCTCGCGATGGAGGGCGTTACCTTCTCCTATCTGCCGGGCCGCCCGGTGCTCTTCGACGTGTCGTTCTCGGTGCGGCGGGGACAGATGCTCGCGATCGTCGGGCACAACGGGGCGGGCAAGTCAACGATCGCCAAGCTCCTGCTGCGCCTGTACGACCCCGATGCGGGGGCGGTGCTGCTCGACGGCGAGCCGTATCCGCGCTACCGCAAGGACGAGCTGCGCCGCAGCGTGGCGGTTGTGTTCCAGGACTACCAGCACTATGCCTACTCCGTGGCGGAGAACGTGCTCATGCGCCCCGTCGAGGGCGAGGCCGATCGTGAGCGCGTGCGCCGCGCGCTTGACCAGGTGGGACTGCTCGAGAAGGTGGAGGGCTTCGAAGGCGGCGTCGACGCGCACGTCACGCGTGAGTTCAGCGACGAGGGCGAGCTGTTCTCCGGCGGCGAGCTGCAACGGCTCGCCATCGCGCGCGCCCTTGCGAAGGACGCGCCCATCGTCGTGATGGACGAGCCGTCGAGCGCGCTTGACCCGATCGCCGAGCGCGAGGTGGCCGACCTCATGGCCAAGGTCTTCGCCGACCGCATCTGCGTCGTCGTGTCGCACCGGCTCTCGATGACGCGCGATGCGGACTGCATCCTCGTGATGGAGGACGGGCGCCTCGCGGAATGCGGCTCGCACGGCGAGCTCGTTGCGGCGGGCGGCGCCTACGCGCGCCTCTGGGAGGCTCAGGCGGAGAAGTACGCCGGCTGACGCGCCCTGCGGCGCGGACGTGGAGCGCCGCAGGGGGAGCCGGGCGGCCGGGTCGCGCGGCGCAGGAAGCCGGCCGGCTGGGGGCGCGAGGTGCCGGCCGGGGGGCGTGAGGTGCCGTCCGGCCTCGCCCAACCGCTCGGACGGAGATATTGACGGCCGGGGGGCGTGAGGAGCGTCCCTCGACGGGCGGGATTGGGATCGCACCGCAGCCTTCTGGCTCAACACGCTGCGTTGGGAGTCCGTCGCGGGTCGCGCCGCAAGCGCAGGCGCAGGCGCGATCCGAGACCGCAGCTGAAACCGCAGCGTGAACGCGCCGATCAATGCGCCGATCGCTGTCGCGCCCGCCACAGAGGGGCTCGGCGTCAGGCCAGAAAGGTCGGTGTGGCGGTAGAATGGCTACATCGACACCCGCAGCGCTTTGTTCGCTGCAGTGCTCCGCCG
>CAZBEP010000216.1:0-3317 GCA_964490925.1 uncultured Eggerthellaceae bacterium
CCGCGATGTGGTTGGGATTGTGGCGCAGCAGATAATCCGAAAGCCGCCCCTCGATGATGCAGCTTTCGGTTGAGCCGAGGTCGAGAATGATCTGGCTCACCTTTTCAAAGAGTTTGTCGGACATCGAGCGCGCGTCGATGCGGTCGGGGAGAAACGCCATGTTCTCGACGGCGAGCTGCTCGTCGTATGCGGCCGTGAGGTCCATAGGCTCGCCGGTGCGCATGCTCGATCGCGTCAAAAGCTCGTTGTCGTACAGCGGGATGCCCAGCTCTACGGAAAGCATCTTTCCGATCTCGTGCCCTTCGGCGCCGAAGTCGCGCGCGATCGTGATGACGACCGGCTGCCCGGCTCGCGAAGCCCGCGCCGGGGCGACGCGCCTTTCGAAGCGCTGCCTTAAGGCGGGCATGGTGATGATGCGCATAATGCCTCCTGACGCAGGGACAGGGCCGATGTGCTATGCGGCTACCAGGCGGCGCTGGTAGGCGCGCACGATAAGCGAGATGCCGAAGTTCAAGACGAAGTAGAGCGCGAACACGAGCCCGTACATAAGCAGCATCGCCATGACATTAGAGGTCGACGCCATAATGACGCGCGCATTGAACATCAGTTCGGTGACGCTGATGGCCGACAGATACGACGAGTCCTTGATGACCGTGGTGCACTGGCTGAACAGCGCCGGGATGACGGTTCTAAACGTCTGCGGCAGGATGATGAGCCGCATGGTGTTGAAGAACCCGAAACCCTGGCTTTGCGCCGCCTCGTACTGGCTTTTCGGGATGGAGTTGAAGCCGCCGCGGATGATCTCGGCCACGACGGCCGAGGTGAACACCGTGAACGCCACGACCGACACCACGAAGTTGGTGGCGCGCATCGTGAAGTAGATGAACAGGATCCACAGCAGGTTCGGCGTGCAGCGGAACAGCTCGATGTAGGCGACCACGATCCAGCGGAAGATAGAAAGCTTGCCGCGGCAGTACTGCTTCACCATCGCCAGGACGGTGCCGAAAATGATCGAGAAAACGATGGCGAGCGCCGCGATCTCTATGGTCAGGAGGAAGCCGCGAAGCAGGAACAGGATGTTCGTCTCGTTGAAGATCTCCATGCGCTAGACCTCCTTTGCGGACTCGGGCGCGGCGGCGAGGCCGGGGATGACCTTTGCCTTCGGGTTGCGCGTGGCGCGCTTTTCGAGGTAGAGGACGAGCATCGACAGCGGGAAGCAGATGATGAAGTACAGCACGCAGGCGACGATGTAGCCTTGCAGGTAGCCGTAGGTTCCCACGAAGCTGTTGGAGAAGTACATGAGGTCGCCTCCCGCGACAAGCGCGAGCACCGAGCTGTTCTTGACCAGGTTGAGCGCCTGGTTGCACAGAGGCGGGAGGATGATCTTGAAGGTCTGCGGCACGATGACGTAGCGGTACGCCTGCACGCGGTTGAAGCCCTGGGAAAGCGCGGCCTCCATCTGCCCGCGCGGTATCGCCTCGATGCCCGTGCGGATGACTTCGGACACGTAGGCGGCATGGTAGAGGCCGACGCCTACGAATCCGAGCACGAACGACGCGATGCGCACCGGCGACGACGCGCCGGTGATGATCTGGAGCACCTGGGGGCCTACCATGTACATGAAGATGACCTGCACCGGAAGCGGCGTGTTCTGGTAGAACTCCACGTACACGCGGCTGATGGCGCGCAGGACGCGCGAGCGCGTGGTGGAAAAGACGCCGAGGATGGAACCGAGCACGAGCGCGAGCACCAGTCCGGCGAGAACCACCTGCAGGGTCATGAAGAAGCCCTGCCAGAACGTGTCCAGCGAGCCGAGGGTGATGTTCCACCGTCGGAGGTCAAAGAGGCTTTCGAGCATAGCGTTCCTTTCAGATGATCGGGCGCGCGCCCTTCATCGCGAGCGGCGGCGACCTGGTTGGCCGTTCGCCGCAAGGCGGCCGCAGTCGCCCTGCGGCGAACGGCCAAGCGGCGCGCAGTCTCGGGATCAGGCGGAAGCCCCTCCCGGAACGGCGCGCCGCTCGACGTCCGTCGCCAGAGAGTCCCTTTAGGCGCTCTCTCCCAGCCAGGTCTCGATCTCTTCGTCCATCCAACCGCTGTCGAGCAGCTCGTTCACCGTTTCGTCAACGAGGTCGGACAGGTCGGAGTCTTTCTGGGTGGACACGCCGTAGTCCTGCGTGCCGAACTCGATCTCGGGCTGCAGCAGCTCTACGGAGTCGTCCATGTAGGTGTTGAGCGTCGAACGGTCCATCGCGAAGGCGTCCACGTTGCCCGTGGAAAGGGCCTGCTTGATGCTTTGATAGTCCGAGAACTCCTGGAACGTGGGCTCGCAGCTCAAGCCCTCGTCGGCGATCATCTGCTCGACGAGCGACTGCGTGGTGGAGCCGGTGGACACGCCGATGATCTTGCCGTCGAGGTCCTCCATCGAGGTCATGCCGTCGGCGATGCGCACCATGATGCCCACCGAGTCGGTGCGGTAGGGGGTGGAGAAGTCCCAGCTTTCCAGGCGCTCGTCGGTGATGGTGTAGGTCGCCGCGACGATGTCGAGCTGGCCGGAGTCGATGAGGGTGCCGCGGGTGGACGGCGTCACCGTGGTGAACGCGCACAGCTCCTGCTCCTTTGCCTCCTCGTAGGAGACGTCGAAAACGGCCGCCGCGATCTGGTAGCACAGGTCGATCTCGAGGCCCTCGTACTCGTTGGTCTCGGGGTTGAGGTAGCCGTAGCCGAGCACGTCGGACTTGACGCCGCAGTTGAGGACGCCGCGGTTTTGGATGGTCGCGATGAGCGAGTCGCCCGACGACGTCGACGTGTCAGATCCCGACGTGTCGGAATCGGAGTCGCTGTCGCTGCTGCATCCCGCAAGTCCGAGGACGGCGACGGCAGTGGTCGTGCCGGCCGCCATAAGGAAGGTGCGACGAGTGATGGACATTGGTATCCCCTTTCGGTCGAGTTTCCCCCCGCTCCTTGCGGGGTCTTATCTGTCAGCGTTGCCGGCGCCCGTTTGCCGTGGCGACGCTGAGAGACGCTTCAGTCGCGCTAATGCAGGATCTTGTTCAGGAAGTCCTGGCAGCGCGGGTTTTTCGGGTTGGAGAAGAAGTGTTCGGGAGTGCCCTCCTCTAGGATCTGGCCGTCGTCCATGAAGATGACGCGGTCGGCGACCTGGCGTGCGAAGTTCATTTCGTGCGTCACGCAGAGCATGGTGATGTTGTCGTGCGCAAGCTCGATCATGACGTCGAGCACTTCCTGGATCATCTCGGGATCGAGGGCCGAGGTGGGCTCGTCGAACATGATGATGGGCTGCTTGGTGCACATGGCGCGCG
>CAZBEP010000217.1:0-3303 GCA_964490925.1 uncultured Eggerthellaceae bacterium
CGCCCGCCTGCCTGCGTCCGGCGGCTGCCCTTCAAGACCTCCCAAACCGCTGTGGCTCCCTTGTGCGCATTTCGTGGCGGGCGCGGCCGTTTGAGGCGCCCCCGCTATACTTGAATCCTCACGCACAGACGACAAACGAGCAAAGCGGGGGTGTTTGTGCAGGTAGATTCTAAAACGCAGCAGAAAGGCCGCCGCGCTCTCCGACGGGGAGCCGCCCAGGCGGCACCTGCTTTTCCGACGGTTCCCGCCCGTTGCGTGCGCGGTCTTTCCGCAACGCTTTCCCTGCTGCTTGCGACCTCCGCGCTCGCTGCGTGCTTTTTGCAGGCGGCTGCGGCTCCTCTCCGGCCGGCTCTCGCCGAGACATACGACATAGAGGCGGAGCTTACCGACGAACAGCTCGTCGTCGAGGAGACGGCGGCCGCCTACGAGGAGGCGCAGGCACGCCTCGCCGAGATCGAGACGCGGATCTCGGACAACGAGGCGCGCCTCGCCGAGATCGAAGACGATCTGCCCGAGCAGCAAGAGCGCGCGGCGAGCGCCGTCGGCGAGCTGTACAAACTTCAGCAGGAGAGCGTGTCGCTCATCGAACTCGTGCTCGGGTCGCGCAGCCTCTCGGAGTTCCTCAAGAACTACCAGTACCTCACCTACATCTACGATCGCAACATCTCCGAGGTCAAGCGCCTCGCATCGATGCGTACCGAGCTCGAGGAAACGAGCGCCGCGCTCGATGTCGCTCGCGAGGAGGCCGAGCAGGAGAGCGCCGCCGCAGCCGATGCCCTCGCTGCCGCCCAGGAAGCGCGCGAGCGCGCGCAGCGCGAGGCGGAGGAGCGCGCTGCGGCCGAAGAGGCGGCGCGCCAGGCCGCAGCCGAAGAAGCAGAAGAGGCCGAAGGGGCGACAGAGGGGGGTTCCGAAGCGGAAGCCGTCGACGCGGTGGGGGAGGAATCGGCTACAGGCAGCACAACGACCTCGAGCAGCGAGTCCGTCACGTCGTCTCCCACAAGCGACGGCGCGGACTGGTCGAGCGACAAAGCCTCCTTCGTCGCGAGCTGGGGCGCGCGCATCGACGCGTACCTCGCGGGGTCGCCCTTGGCCGGCTACGGCGAGACGTTTGCCGCCGCCGCGTGGGACTACGGCATCGACCCGCGCTTCTCCCCGGCGATATCCACCGTGGAAAGCTCGAAGGGCGCTGTGTGTTTTCTCCCCTACAACGCCTGGGGCTGGGGCTCGGTGAGCTGGAGTAGCTGGGAGGAGGCGATCAACGCCCATGTTCGGGGGCTTGCGCGCGGATACGGCTACACGCTCACCGAGGAAGGCGCGCAGCGGTACTGCCCGTCGAACTGGGAGCACTGGTACAATAGGGTCGCTGAGGAGATGAACAAGATCTAGGGCTTTCCGATGCCCGCCCGACGATACAAGATCTAGGGCAACGATGCCCGCCCGACGATCTCGCTGCCGAAGGAGCACCCGACCCATGGCGAAACCGAGCTTTTCGATCACCACGCCCATCTACTACGTGAACGCCGCGCCCCATCTCGGCACTGCGTACTGCACCATCGCCGCCGACACCCTCGCGCGCTACGAGCGCATGAACGGCCACGACGTCGCATTCGTCACCGGCCTCGACGAGCATGGTCAAAAGATCGCCGACACGGCCGCCGCCCACGGCATGACGCCGCAGGCATGGTGCGACTCGCTCGTGCCGGCGTTCAAGGAAGCGTGGGACATGCTCGGCATCACCTACACCGACTTCGTGCGCACCACCGAGGATCGCCAGGCTCGCAGCGTGCAGCGCTTCTGGAACGACCTCTACGAGAAGGGCTACCTCTACAAAGGTTCCTACGAGGGTTGGTACTGCGTCCACGAGGAGACGTACTACGCCGAAAGCGACCTCGAGAAAAACGCCGAGGGCGCCTTCGTGTGCCCCGAGTGCGCCCGTCCCGTGCAGCAATCGGGCGGCGAGGAGAACTGGTTTTTCAAGCTGTCCGAGTTCCAGGACAAACTGCTCGCCTACTATGACGAGCACCCCGACTTCATCCGCCCGGAGACGCGCCGTAACGAGGTCGTGTCGTTCGTGAAGGGCGGCCTGAAAGATCTCTCGATCTCGCGGTCGACCTTCGACTGGGGCGTCCCGCTTCCCTTTGACGAGGGGCACGTGTGCTACGTGTGGGCGGACGCGCTGCTCGCCTACATCACGGGCATCGGATACGCCGACCCCGACCGCCCCGGCGAGTTCGACGGGCGCTGGCCGATGCAGTACCACTTCGTGGGCAAGGACATCGTGCGCTTCCACTGCGTCATCTGGCCGGCGATGCTCATGGCTGCGGGGCTTCCCGTTGCGCACACGGTATTCGGTCACGGGTTTCTGCTCACGAAGGGCGAGAAGATGTCGAAGTCGAAGGGCAACGCGCTTTCCCCGGCCGACCTCGTGGGCATCTTCGGCGCGGACGCCTATCGCTACTACTTCATGAGGGACATGGAGTTCGGCAGCGACGGATCGATCTCGATGGAGCGCATGGTGCAGGTCTATAACGCCGACCTTGCGAACACGTGGGGCAACCTCGTGAGCCGCGCCTTCAACATGACGAACAAGTATTTTGACGCGCGCGTTCCCGCCGCGCCCGCCGATGCTCGGGCGACGCTCGACAACCCGCTGCGCGAGGTCGCCTCCGGCCTCTACGCGACCTACGACGCGTGCATGGCGCGCGCGGACTTCAAGGGCGCCGCAGAGGCGGTGCAGGCGCTCGCGAGCCGGGTGAACCTGTATGCCGAGGAAACCGAGCCGTGGAAGCTCGCGAAGGCCGAAGGCGCTGCCG
This sequence comes from uncultured Eggerthellaceae bacterium, assembly GCA_964490925.1. Classification (GTDB taxonomy): domain Bacteria; phylum Actinomycetota; class Coriobacteriia; order Coriobacteriales; family Eggerthellaceae; genus CAZBEP01. The sequence continues at coordinate 2,814 of CAZBEP010000217.1, forward strand.
GCGAGCTTGCGGCGGTGATCTACAACATGCTCGAGGCCGTCCGCATCATCGCGCTGTACATGGCGCCGTTCGCGCCGAGCACGTCGGCCGAGGTGTTCCGGCGCCTGTCGCTCGGCGACGTCGCGGCAGTCGAGGACATCGAGGCGGAAAGCGCCTGGGGCGGCCTGCCGGCGGGCAACGCCGTCGAGACGGGCGACCCGCTGTTCCCGCGCCTCGACGCGGACGCGGTCGGCGTAGAGATGCGCTAGCGGCGCGGAGCGGGGGCGCGGACTGCGCGAGGGGAGAAGGGATGCCGCCCGCTCGTCTGCGCTCGTGCGGCGGCGGCTTCCAAAGAGGCATCATGGAGGAGAAGGTGCAAGAGCCCGACTGGACGGACGGCGGCTTCTATCGCAAGACGAAGGCGGGCTACAAGCCCGTCGAGGCTCCGTCGGTTTTGCGCTTCCCGCTCTGCGACGTGCACACGCACCTGCAGTGCCTCGCCGACCCCGGC
>CAZBEP010000218.1:0-3299 GCA_964490925.1 uncultured Eggerthellaceae bacterium
AGGTCGTGAACGCGATGACATCGTGGTTCGTGACCTTCTCGATCTCGTCGATGCGCTCGACGGTGAAGCCGGCGTGCGCGCGGATCCAAGCGGCCTCGTCCTTCGTGATGCCCGAGTTCCCGAGTTCCGCCTGCGCCTCGCACGCGAGCACCTCGATCTCTTTCCAGATGGAAAACTTGTTCTGGAGCTCCCAGACGGCGCCCATCTCGGGGCGCGTGTAGCGGTTGATCATGCGGGCATCCTTTCGCGGGTCGGCATGCGATGAAGCGCGCCGATTATACCGCACGCCCGCAACGGCGGCCGCTCAGGCCGCTTAGATGAGCGTCATCTGGTAGAGCGTCTTTTGGTACCAGTCCTGCCAGGTGGGCGGGCAATATTTTGCCGCGCCCCACTCGGAGATCGTGTAGCCGTAGCCCTCGGCGAGGCCGGCGGCGTGCGCCCAGATGGACTCTTCCCAGCTACTCCAGGACTCCTCTCCCATCCACCCCCACGCATTGTACGAGCGGAAGCAGTTCGCGCCTTTCGAGCTTTCGGTGTTCGATATTGCCGGCGAGAACCGAGGATCGATGCCGTATTCCCACGCCGCCTCCGCGAAGATGGCGCCGTAGCCGTCCAAAGACGACCCGGCGAGATACGCGTCGATGCGGGCGGTCCACTCGCTGATGAAGGCGTCCTTTCCGACAAGCCAATCGACCTCCGAAAGCGCCGAGGGGATTCCGACCGACTCCTGCTGGCTCGCAATCGCCGCCTGCGCGGCGGCGATGTGGTTCTGCTCGTCGATGCGGGCGGCCTCTTCGGCAGCGCGGCGCTCGGCCTCCTGACGCTCCGCGATGTCTGAGACGCTTTGAGTGATGTCGCGCGCCGTCGTCGTTTCGAGGGCAGACGATGCGTCGTCGTCTGCGGCCTCCGCCCCGGATTCGTCGGCTCCCCAACTCACGGAAAGATCGATCGTGGCGTTTCCCACGCCGAACGTCATGGCATCGTCGACGCTGCCCGCCAACGCGATGCCGTAGACGCCGTAACCCAAAGCACAGCCTGCAAGCGCGCATGCGACGCCCGTCGCTCCTGCGACCTTCGCCACGGTACCGCGCCTGCGCCGCACTCTGAAACCCACGTTCCCTCGCTTTGCCTGCTCTCGGATGCGATCCTGCGCGCATATGCGCGCCCTGCGCCTTGGTCGGGCGCATCGTGCGGCGGGAGACGTTTGAGTGGTTCGGGTGCCGCAAGATCAGTCATGCCCACTTAGAAACCGCTCTATTTTACCGTAGAACGCTTGTCAGATGCGAAAGAGTCGAGAAAATCCTCCACCATGAGTTTGCGCAGGAAACTCTCCGTTGAGGTTTTCGCAGGTCACCACGGAGCGGTGCCACTCCCGTCACAAAACGAACAGGACAGGGAGATTTCGGCAAACGGCATAATAAAGTTACCGAACGGCATTCTCGTCTGCAGCTTCTGGCGCAATGCGGCGCACGCGGATCTGCGAGATGCGCCGGTTCCACATGCGCTCTACGGCGAACCGGTAGGAGCCCTCCTCAAACTCGTCGCCCGCCTGCGGAACCTCGCCGATCGTGTCGATGAGCCACCCGGCGATCGTCTCGTAGTCGTCGGACTCCTCGACCGGCCAGCCGAGCCGCGCGGCATCCTCGACGGGAAGCCGTCCGCCGACGATCCATTCCCCCTCGCCTACCTGCCGCACCATCGACCCTTCCGCGTTGATGGGCGAATCCGTTTCGTCGACGATCTCGCCGACGATCTCTTCCACGATGTCCTCCATCGTGATCAGGCCGCCCGTTCCGCCGTACTCGTCGACGACGATAGCCATCTGACGGTGGCTCGCCTGCATCTCCGAAAGCAGCGGGAACACGTCTTTGGTCTCGGGCACGAACATGGCGTCGGCCGCGTACTTCGCCACTGGCTCGTCGCCCTTGCCGTCGATCAGCGGGAACACGATGTCTTTGAAGTACGCGATGCCGACGATGCTGTCGATGTCCTCGTGGAACACCGGCAGGCGCGAGTACCCCGTGCTGCGCATGCGGCCGACGACGGTGCGGACGTCTTCGGTGTCCTCGGCAAAGACCATGTCCACGCGCGGCTGCATCACCTCGCGCACCGTCATGTCGCCGAGGTCGATGATCTCATGGATCATGCGCTTCTCGTCGTCGAGCAGCTCTTCGTTATCCGCGACCATATCGCGGATCTCGTCCTCGGTCGCCCTCTGCTTCTTCGCTCTGCCGCGCCCGAACAGCCCTGCAAGGCTGAATCCCGGCTTCTCGGCCGCATCGTCTTTCGCCTGCCGGTCGCCCCGGCCGCCCTTCCCTTCCTGATCGCCCCTGTCGCTCATGTCTCCCCATCCTCACACGACATATAAGTACACGGCGAGAAACTGCAGCACGCTCGCCGCAAGCACCCACACGTGAAAGACCGAATGCATATAGGGGATCTTCTTGAGCACGTAGAATACGCACCCGATCGAATAGCTCGCGCCGCCGGCCGCAAGCAGCACGAAGCCGGGCAACGGCAGCGCGGCGAACAGTTGCGGCAGAAACGCGATGCAGCTCCACCCGAGCAGCAGATAGAGCACGGCCGCCACCCAGCGCGGGCGGAACACCCAGAACGCCTCCGCTGCGACGCCCGCAAGCGCGACCGCCCACACGAACACGGCAAGCCATATGCCGCCCGCATCGATGAGCGTCACGAGGCAAAACGGAGTATAGGTGCCGGCGATGAACAGGTAGATTCCGCTGTGGTCGAGCACTTTGAACACACGCTTGGCGCCTTCGTGGGCGATGGCGTGGTACAGCGTCGACATGGTGTACTCGACGATCATCGTAACGGCATAGACGAGAGCGCCCGCAAGGTGGAGCGGATCCCCCGATGCGGCGGCCTTCACGACGAGCAGCACGAGCGCGACGATGCCGAGCGCGATGCCGAGGCCGTGCGTGATCGAGTTGACGATCTCCTCGCCGAGGGTGTACTCGCGAATGCCGGGCTTCGGCCTGCGACTGCGGAGCCGGGCGGCGCGCTGCGGGCGCGCGGCGGCGCGCGTTGCGGCGCGCGGGGGGTGCGGGGCGGCGCGCGCGGGGTGCGGGGGGTGCGCGGGGTGCGGGGAGTGCGCGGCGGAACCGTCCGAAACAGGGGCGGGCGCATGCGCGACGACGGTGGGCGCTGCAGGCCCAGGCGCGTCGGACTCGGTACTTCGGCCGACGTCGGAATCGGATGACGTTCGAACCTTCATGCACACACTATATCACGTACCACGAGCGGCGCGGCGGACGCGAAGGGGGGCGAAGGGCCGTGGA
>CAZBEP010000219.1:0-3281 GCA_964490925.1 uncultured Eggerthellaceae bacterium
CTAACCACTAGCTTTCCGGCCTTCGCCAGTCGATGGAGGTGTCGGAAAACGATGTAATGGCCGTTTTCCGAAGTGCAGGCAGAAAACGGCCGCCGCCCTCGAATCGTTCACGCTCGGATTCGCGAGAAGGGCGGCGGCCGCGTATGGGCATGACGCACGGGGCGGGCGCGAATGCGGCCGGGGCATCCCGGCTCGCTTGTCCGGCACCCGCCGGATCCCTAGTTTTCCGGTTTTTCGGAGGCGTAGAATGTTGCGCTCTCGAACAGGGAGTTTACCGACTGACCGTCCTTGAACGGCAGGTCGAGGAATTCGCTCAGCGTCGGGACGAGCTCGCTCGCGTCGACGTAGTGACCCTTGTCGTTGAAGGTATCGGTGCGCTGGGCGCGCCAGTAGCGCTCGTTCACATCCGTCAGGTAGTAGGTCTCGCCGCCCACCTCCATGTAGACCGAGTGGTTTGCATGCAGGTAGGACTTCAGGTCGTCCTGCGCGATGTCGAGCGCCTCCGCAGCCTTGATACCCATCGCGTCTCCTCCCTTCGCATTCGGGAAAGCCTCTGCGCCCATCATAGCAATCGGCGCGGGTCGGACTGCCGAGAATCGCCCCTTTTCGCAGAAGGGATGCAGAAACGGGCGCGGCGGGCGCGGCGGGCGCGGCGAGCGCGGCAGGCGCGGCAGGCGCAGGGCTTTGCGAGACCCTGCGAGTCCCACCGCGCCCGCCTTGCCCGTGCGCCCGGACGGCGCTGCTCGGCGGCGCCCTCGCGGGGGCCATCGTCACCGCCTTGCCTGCGCGCCCGGACGGCGCGGTATAATGCCGGCCATGACCGCCCCGGAAGGAAAGATCGTGCTCTGCCCGACACCGATCGGCAATCTCGGCGACGTCACGCGCCGTGCGTTCGAGGCGCTGTCCGCCGCCGACGTCGTGTGCGCAGAGGACACGCGCGTGACAGGCCGCCTGCTCGCTGCGCTCGGCGTGAGCGTCCCGCTCGCCCGCCTCGACGAGGCGACGATCGGCGAGCGCGCTGCGGCGTTCGCAGCGCGCGCGGCTGCGGGGGACGTCGTCGCCTACTGCACCGACGCAGGCATGCCCGGCGTGTCGGATCCGGGGCGGCGGCTCGTCGCAGCGGCGCGCGAGGCGGGCGTGCGCGTCGAGGTGCTGCCCGGCCCGACGGCGGCGGCGACGGCCTACGTCGCGAGCGGCACGGAGAACCCCCGTTACTATTTCGGCGGCTTCCTCCCGCGCCGCGCCGCCGAGCGCCGGGCCTCCCTCGAGTCCCTGCGCGCTCTCGACGCGGCGCTCGTATTCTACGAGAGCCCCAACCGCGTCGCCTCTGCGCTCGCGACGGTCGCCGACGCGTTCCCGACGCGCGCGGTGGCGGTATGCCGCGAGCTCACGAAGCTGCACGAGGAGGTGTTCCGCGCCCCCGCGCCCGCTGCAGCCGCCGAGTTCGCGCGCCGCGAGGCGGAAGGCGGGGTGAAGGGCGAGGTCGTCCTCGTGATCGACGGCCCGACGGCCGAGGAGGGCCGCGCGGAGAGCGACGGGGCGCGCGCCGCAGCCGCCGAGCGCGCCGCCGATCTTGCCGCTGCGGGCATGCGGACGAAGGAGGCGGCGCGCCTGATTGCGGACGAGTTCGGCATCGGCCGCAACGAGGCGTACGGCTTCGTCATAGCTGCGAAGGGGGAAAGCCCCCGCGAAGGCGGCTCCGCACATGCCGCTCCCGCCGCGCGGTGTGCGAACCCGGAGAACCCCGCATGACGCGCCGCTCCTCGGGTCGTCCGGCGGGGCTCGGCGCCGTCGAACTCGACGTGAGCGGCCTGTCGGTCAAGCTGCGCTACAAGCGCGTCCGGTCGATTTCGATCCGCGTGAAGCCGCCCGACGGGCGCGTCGAGGCGAGCGCGCCTCCGTCCGTGCTGCCCGAGGAGGTCGCCGCGCTCGTACGCGCGAAGCGGGCGTGGATCGACGCGAAGCGCGCCGAGATTCGCAACTCGCCATCGGCGCAGGCCGAGGGAGCGCCCCCGGAGGAGGTTGCCCGGTGGCGGGCGGTCGTCGAGGCGAGCGCGCCCGCGCTCGTCGAGCGGTGGGAGTCCGCGCTCGGCGTACGCGTGGGCAAGCTCGTCTACCGCAACATGAAGAGCCGCTGGGGCAGCTGCCAGCCGACGACGGGGCGCATCTGCATCAACGTGCGCCTCGCGCTCTACCCGCCCGAATGCCTCGAGTACGTCGTCGTCCACGAACTCGCCCACCTGCGCGAGCGCGGCCACGGCCCGGCGTTTGCGGCGCTCATGGACGCCGCGCTTCCCGACTGGCGCGATCGTCGCTCGAAGCTGCGGTAGGCGCATCGTCGGCGCACGCCTTCCTCTGCGGTACGTATAAAGACGATACGACCTGCGCAACCAGCATGCTGCAGTCGAAGAGGGGAAGGCTCCTTCGGCATGAAGGACGGGCGACTCCGGGCGCGGCTGGCGGGAGGGTCGGGCGCCCGTACGACGGGACGGGTGCCCGTACGAGCGACTGGGGCGCTTGGAGGCGGGAGAGGCCCCTGTCCTTCGAGCGGCAGGATCAAGGGGGGAGCGGTCGCGACCCGCAAGGCTTTTCATCCGTTTCCCTATGTCGGCGACCTCGGCTTACTGGTAGTGCCCCTTGCACGAGACGATGGGCAATGCGCCGTCCTCGATTTTGTAGACGAGCCTGTTCGCGGCATCTATGCGCACGTTGGACGGCCCGAACCGGCTGTGCCTCAGGCGCTCCGCCTTGCCCATGGGAGCCGACCCCGGTTCGCCGACGCTTCGCTCTATGTCCTTGATGAGCCTGTTGGTTCGCTTCAGCGTATTCTTGTTCTGTGCTTGCCGCCAAACGGAGTCATTCCATGCGGAATCGCTTCAGATCTTTCGCATCTACGCCTCGAGCAGCGCGTGCTCGGACGCGTCGCCCTCGCGCATGGACAGGCAGATCGCGTCTGTCTTTGCCGCGAACTCGCGTTCGGTGGGCACGGGCTCCGTCACGGCGAAGGGGAACCCGCGGTGCGCCACGAATTGGCGCGCGAACACGTTGAACATCGCCGCGGGCGTGAGGCCGATGCTGGAGGACGCCTCCTCCAAATCGCGCTTGAGGTCGGAGTCGATCCGAATGTTGATCGTGCTTGTCGCCATAACGCCTCCCATATGAGAGCGTTCAGCAATTATAGATACCATGCCGCTGAATTGCACCTCGTGTGGCGCATTGTGCGCAGTTTGCTTTCCTCGAGAGCTCCCAAGATGCATACCTGCCTGCGACGCGCGCGACCT